>NZ_JBAZKR010000035.1:0-42865 GCF_041650655.1 Zavarzinia sp. | reverse complement strand
CGCGCCGCGGCCGAGACCCACAAGGTGGGCGATCCGCTGGCGGAAGACACGGTGCTGGGGCCCCTGGTCTCCCAGCTCCAGTTCGACAAGGTGCAGCGCCTGATCAAGGCCGGCATCGACGAGGGGGCGACGCTGGTCAGCGGCGGTCTCGGCCGCCCGGCCGGGCTCAACCGCGGCTATTACGCCAAGCCGACCGTGTTCGGCGACGTGCAGCACGAGATGACGATCTCGCGCGAAGAGATCTTCGGCCCCGTGCTCTCGATCCTGCCCTACAAGACCGAGGCGGAAGCGATCGAGAAGGCGAACGACACGGTCTACGGCCTCGCTGCCTATGTCGCTTCGACCGATCTCGACCATGCCCGCGCCGTCGCTCGCCAGCTCCGCGCCGGCACGGTGAACATCAACTACCCCGATTGGGATACCCACGCGCCCTTCGGCGGCTTCAAGCAGTCCGGCAACGGCCGCGAATATGCCGATTGGGGCATGCACGATTTCCTGGAGATCCGGGGTATCGTCGGCTACGGCGCCTGAGCATCCGTCCCGTGCCCGGTTTCCGCCGGGCACGGGACCCATCATAACGGGGGAGGATTGGGGTGAGCGATACCGTGGCCCCGCGCCCGATCACGCTGAAGCCGATCGTCGAGTGCAGCCGGGCGCAGCAGGAAGCGATCCGCGACATCCGCAACCAGCCCGCCATCCGGGCCGCCATGTACAGCGACCATGTGATCGGCGAGGCGGAACATTTCGCCTGGCTCGAACGCCTGCGCGGCGACGAGCGGCAATTGATCTTCGCCGTGCTGGACGACACGGAAACCCCCCTCGGCATCGTCTCGGTCAATGCCTGGGACCGGCGCCACAAGCGTTCCGACTGGGCCTTCTACCTCGATGCGGCGGCGCGTGGCGGGCTCGGCGCGGCGCTGGAATTCTTCTTCCTCGACTTCGTCTTCGACACGCTCGGCATCGAGAAGCTGAATTGCGAAGTGCTGGAGACCAATCCCGCCGTGGTCGCCCTGCACCGGAATTTCGGCTTCGCCGAGGAAGGCTTCCGCCGCGCCAACGTGGAGAAGGACGGTCGGCGCATCGGTGTCCATTTCCTGGGCCTGACACGCGAGGAATGGCACGCCGGGCGTGCCGGCGTGGCCGAGCGTTTCGCCGACAAGCTGGCCCGTTTCTCGATCGCGCTGGCACCCGCTGCATGACCCTCGAGCTGATCCGCGTGCGCCGGACGGAGGAACATGTCGCGGCCCTCTACGAGCTTCTGAAGGCGCGCGTCCACAGCATCAGCCACCGGGACTTGCCGGATTACGCGGCGCACCGCGCCTTCGTGCTGAAGCATCCCTACCGGGTCTGGTACCTGCTGCGGGACGGCGGGCGCCTGGTCGGCACGCTCTATATCCTGTCGAGCAATTTCATCGGCATCTCCACCCTGCCGGGGGAGGAAGGGCAGGTCGCGGCGGCGCTGGACCAGGCGACGGCGCGCCACCGGCCGCTGCCCGCCATCCCTTCGGTCCGGGCCGGGCACTATGGGATCAATGTGGCGCCCGGCAATGCCGTCCTGATCGCCGAACTGGAGAAATATGGCGCGCGCCTCGCCCAGGTGACCTACGCCTTGCCTTGAGGGGCGGCCGGTCCTGGGGCTAGACTTGGCCCTGCACGTCCGGGGGAGGAGCGCATGAGGTTGGGGCTCGCGGTCGCTGTCCTGGCGGCATTGCTGGCGGCCGCCGTGGGGCCGGCGCTGGCCGAGGTCTCGGGGACCTATCGCTCCCAATTCGGCGAGCCCGTCGCCTTCGCGCTGAGCCACGGCGTCGCCGCCTATTACGACGACGCCGAGGGTCGGGAAGGGGGCAAGCCCTATTACCGCATCCTGCTCGCCTCGAAGCCGCTCGATGCTGCCCTGGCCTTGGTCGACATCGGCGTGGTGAAGTACCGGGGCACCGCTGAGGGTGGCGCCGTCCTGGCGCTCGAAGTGCCGGTCGAGGCGCCGGGGGCCGGGTCCTATAACGCCTACCTGCCCGGGGACGCCGGCTTGCAGTTCGGCACCGCCGACGTCGAGGCCCTGAAGGCGGGCGGCGACCGCCTGTCGGGTCGGGCGCTGATCGACGGCCAAGCGATCGCCTTCGACGTCGACCTGGTGCCGCGCCCGAAGGCCGAAGTGCTGGAAGGCGCCGCGGCGCGTGCCTCCGATCCCTACAAGGCCTATGACGCCATGCTGACCGCGGTGATGGCCGGCAAGCTGGAAGACGCCCTGAACTATGTCGCCGCAGGGGAGGAGGACAAGCTCAGGGCCGATTTCCCCGAGATGGTGTCCGTCTTCGAGGAATTCGGCGAGAATCACCTGAAGACGGTGCGCAGCAGCCCGCTCAAGGTCTTCGTCCGCGGCGATCAGGCGACCCTGGTGTGGGATGACGGCCTGTCCGCCGTGGCGGTGCGCGCCGGCGGGCGTTGGGGCATCTCGCTGATGTGACGGCTCAGCGGCCTTCCCAACTGCCGACGATCCGGTAGATCGCCTTCACGCGGGTGACGGGGAAGCTCAGGTCCCGGGTTTCCGGGTTGAATTCGCGGAGCACCAGCGTGTCGTCTGACTGGCGCAGGAACTGCTTCACGTAAGCCTCGTGGGCGCCGAGCTCGACCACCACGAAACAGCCCTTCACCGGCGGCAGGTTGGGGTTCACGAACAGAAGATCGCCCGCCTGATACTTGGGCTCCATCGAGTCGCCGACGGCATAGACGGCGAAGGCATTGGCGACGCCGGCCAGTTGCGCCGGCCGGTAGACATGTTCGAGCGCCTGGCCCTGGTCGACGAAAAGGGCGTTGGCGCCGCCCCGCGCCGCGCCGCAGACCGGCAGGTCGCGCGCCGGCACGCCGCCCGGGCCGAGCGCCCAGGGGCTGGCCGGCAGGGCATTGGTCGCGGGTTCCTCCGGCGGCAGCAGGTCCTTGGGCTCGCAGCCCAGCGGCTTTGCCAGGCGCAGCATCCAGTCGACCGTCAGGCGGCGCTCGCCCCGCTCCAGCTTCACGATCTGCGAGCGGACGGTGCCGGCCGCTTCGGCCAGCTGGTCCTGGGTCAGGCCGGCCCGGCGGCGCATTTCGGCCAGGCGATTGGACATGGATTGCTCCCGTTCCGTGTACATCCCTTCTACAGCATTTGCCCGGATTGGGCAAATTGTTCTTGTTTTGTTCCTTTTCAATGGTAGGCTTTGGCCCGTACAACGCAGGCGGGAGGGGCGGCATGTGGACGAGTGAGATGGTCGCGGCGCGGCTCGAGGAAGCGGCGGACACGCTGCGCCGCCTGCCCGATGCGGACGCCAAATTCCGCGCCGGCCTGCATTCCGCCTGGCCGGACGTGGTGCGGGAAGCGGTCACGGCCTATGCCGCCGCCGGCCCGCGTGTTCGCCTGGGGCCGCCGGCACCCGGGGCGATCGACCGGCTGGAGGCGACGATTTCCTGGCTCGCCTGGCTCACGGAAGCCCAGCGCCGCATCGCCTGGGCGCTCGCCTCCGGCCTCTCGGCCGCCCGCCTCGCCCGCATGATCGGCTGCCACCGCAACACGATCGCCAACCGCCAGGCCGCGGCGCTGCGCATCATCGCCGGAAGACTGAACAACGCCCCAGCGCCCGCCCTTCCAGGTGCAAGGGCCGGTGCATCTGGCGCCTGAGAGCCAAAGTAAATGGGCCATTGAGGCCCCGCGGCGCTTCAGCGGAGCGAGCCAAGGCCGCGGCCGCGGCCGCCCGGCGCCTGAGGGCCAAAGGAATATGGGCCATTGAGGCCCCGCGGAGCTTCAGCGGAGCGAGCCAAGGCCGCGGCCGCGGCCGCCCGGCGCCTGAGGGCCAAAGAAATATGGGCCATTGAGGCCCCGCGAAGCTTCAGCGGAGCGAGCCAAGGCCGCGGACGCGGCCGCCCGGCGCCTGAGGGCCAAAGAAATATGGGCCATTGAGGCCCCGCGGAGCTTCAGCGGAGCGAGCCAAGGCCGCGGACGCGGCCGCCCGGCGCCTGAGGGCCTGCCAGAGGCCTAAGGCGCGAACTGCTCGGTCAGGATGCGTTCGCCGAGCGCGCCGCCGGGATCGAACAGGAGCTGGAGGGCGATCGAGCGGTCTTCCTCGATCTCGACTTCGACGATGCTGCGCACTTCATTGTGGTCGGCCACGGCGGAGACGGGGCGCTTTTCCGCTTCCAGGACTTCGAGGCGGACGACGGCCTCGTGATGGAGCAGGGCGCCGCGCCAGCGCCGGGGGCGGAAGGCGCTGATCGGGGTCAGCGCCATGACGCCGGCGTTGAGCGGCAGGATCGGGCCATGGGCCGAGAGGTTGTAGGCCGTGCTGCCGGCCGGGGTCGCCAGCAGGATGCCGTCGCAGGTGAGCGATTCGAGGCGCATCCGGTTGTCGACGAAGATCCGCAGCTTGGCCGCCTGGTGGGTCTCGCGGAAGAGCGAGACTTCGTTGATGGCATGGGCCTCGGTGATCTTGCCGTTCCGGCCGCGCGCCTTCATGCGCAAGGGATGCAGGGTCGAGGATTCGGCGACCGCGAGGCGGATCAGCAGGTCGTCCTCGGCATAGGGGTTCATCAGGAAGCCGAGGGTACCCTGGTTCATGCCGTAGATCGGCAGTTGCTGGCCATGGAAGCCGCCGGTCATCACCCGGTGCAGGCAGGACAGCATGAGCCCGTCGCCGCCCAGCGCCACGATCACATCGGCATTGTCGCCGGCATCGCCATAGCGCTGGCGCAGGCGCTTCAAGGCGGCCTGGGCTTCCGGGGATTCGGAAGCGACGAAAGTGACGCGGTCGCGAGTCATGATGCTGGTCAGCCGCCCGTGGTGTTCATGTGGCGCTTGACCGCCGGTGCAGCGCCCGGCCGGTCGATCACGAAGTCGTGGCCCTTGGGCTTGCGGGCGATCGCGGCATCGATCGCGGCGTGGAGCACGCGGTCGTCGTCGGTCTCGCGCAGCACGGCGCGAAGATCCGCCGCGTCGTCCTGGCCGAGGCAGAGGTACAGGGTGCCGGTGCAGGTGAGACGCACGCGGTTGCAGGATTCGCAGAAATTGTGGCTGAGCGGGGTGATGAAGCCGATCCGCCGCCCGCTGCCCTGGACATGCATATAGCGGGCCGGCCCGCCGGTCCGATAGGCGCTCGGCGCCAGGGTGTAACGCGTCTCGATCTGCCGGCGGACGGCGTCGAGCGGCAGGTAGTGATCGGTGCGGTCACCGTCGATGTCGCCCATCGGCATGGTTTCGATGAAGGTGATGTCCAGGCCGGCTTCATGCGCGAAGGCGACCAGGGGCAGGATCTGCTCCTCGTTCACGCCCTTGAGCGCCACCGTGTTCAGCTTGACCGCGATGCCGGCCGCCCGCGCGGCCGCGATGCCGTCCAGCACGGGGGCGAGGTCGCCCCGGCGGGTGATGCGGCGGAATTCGTCCGGATCCAGCGTGTCCAGGCTGACGTTCACCCGGCGCACCCCGGCGGCCGCCAGCTCGGGCGCGAAACGGGCGAGTTGGGAGCCGTTGGTGGTCAGGGTCAATTCGTCGAGCGCGCCGCTCTTCAGGTGGCGGCCCAGGCTCGAAATCAGGGTCGTCAGGCCCCGGCGTACCAGGGGCTCGCCCCCGGTCAGGCGGAGCTTGCGCACGCCGCGTGCTACGAAGGCGCTGCACAGCCGGTCCAACTCCTCGAGCGTGAGGAGGTCGGCCTTGGGCAGGAAGGTCATCTCTTCCGCCATGCAGTACTGGCAGCGGAAGTCGCAGCGGTCGGTCACCGAAACGCGCAGATAGGTGATCCGCCGGGCGAAGGGATCGACCAGCGGGCTGTCCTGCGGCGGGGCAAAGGTTCCGTGCATGGCCCCTCTTATGGCACGGAATTTCCGCCGCCACCATTGCGCGCCGCTTGACCTGGACTTGCGCTGCCGGAACCATCCCGGCAACGACGGGGGAGCGCATGGCGGGCAAGCGGCAGATTCTGGCGATCGATCAGGGCACCACCTCGACCCGGGCGATCCTCTTTTCGGAAGATGGCACCCCAGGGGTGGAGGCGCGGCGCGAGCTTCGCCAGATCTATCCCGCCGAAGGCTGGGTCGAGCACGACGGCGAGGAGATCTGGGCCGCGACCCTGGAGGTGGTGCGCGAGGTGCTGGGCCATGCCGGCGTCGCCGCCCGCGATATCGCGGCGATCGGCATCACCAACCAGCGCGAGACGACATTGGTCTGGGAGCGCAAGACCGGCCGGTTGCTGCACCATGCCATCGTCTGGCAGGACCGCCGCACGGCCGAGACCTGCGCCCGCCTGAAGGCGCAGGGGGCGGAGGCCCTGGTCACCGCCCGCACCGGCCTGCTGCTCGATCCCTATTTCTCGGGCACCAAGCTCGCCTGGATCCTCGACCATGTACCGGAGGCGCGCCGCCTGGCGGCACGGGGCGAGCTCGCCTTCGGCACGGTCGACTGCTATCTCCTGTGGCGGCTGACCGGCGGCAAGGTCCATGCGACCGACGCCACCAATGCGGCGCGCACGCTGCTCTACGACATCCATGCCCAGCGCTGGGACCCGGAACTGCTCGACCTCCTCGGCATCGACGCCAGCCTGCTGCCCGAGGTGCGGGACTCGGCGGGCGATTTCGGCGCCACCGATCCCGGCCTGTTCGGCGCCGCCATCCCGATCCGCGGCATCGCGGGGGACCAGCAGGCGGCGGCGGTCGGCCAGGCTTGTCTCGCCCCCGGCACGATCAAGGCGACCTATGGCACCGGCTGCTTCGTCCTGGTCAATACCGGGGACTGCGCCATCGCCTCCGGCCACCGGCTGCTCTCGACCGTGGCGCTGCGCCTGGGGGGCAGGGCCAGCTATGCCCTGGAAGGTTCGATCTTCGTCGCAGGCGCCGCCGTGCAATGGCTGCGCGACGGCTTGCATCTGTTCAAGGGCGCGGCCGAGACGGAAGCCCTGGCGCGGGCGGCGCGGCCGCGGTCGCAGGCCTATATGGTGCCGGCCTTCACCGGCCTCGGCGCACCCTATTGGGACCCGGATGCGCGCGGTGCCCTGCTCGGCCTGACGCGGGATACCGGCATTGCGGAAATCGTCCGCGCCGCCCTCGAATCCGTGGCCTTCCAGACGCGCGACCTGATCGAGGCGATCGGCGCCGATCTCGCCGCGCAAGGGCGGCCGCTGCCCGCCTCGCTCCGCGTCGACGGCGGCATGGTGGTGAACGACTGGGCCATGCAGTTCCTGGCCGACATGCTGGGCATTCCGGTCGAGCGCCCGAAGGTGACCGAGACGACGGCGCTCGGCGCCGCCTTCCTGGCCGGGCTCGGCGCCGGGATCTATGGTTCGACCGACGCCATCGCCAAGGCCTGGGCCCTCGACCGCGCCTTCGAGCCCGCCATGGGCGCCGACGAGCGCCAGGCCCGCTGGGACGGCTGGCGTGCCGCCGTCGCCCGGGTGTTGAGCCGGGCGGAGGGGTGACGCCGGTCGCTGCGGGCGGTCGCCCCGGCCATTCTCAAGCGGCCGCCAGGGCGCGCATGACGGCTTCCGGGTCCCGGCTGATCACGCGGAGATAAGCGGTCAGGGCGGTATCCGGCCTGGTACCGCGGGCCTGCTCGATATCGCGCAGGCGGCCATGACTGATGTGAAAACGAGCGGCGAATTCGCGCTGGGTCAGTCCGAGCGCCTTGCGGGCACGCTGGGCCAGGGCGGCGACGCGGATCCGCTCGATTTCGTCTTCCGACATCGGCGGATTGTCGGGGTCTGTCAGGGCTGCGGCGGTGATTTGCTCGTCGGTCATGGTGTCCTGGGCAGCCAGCTCGGCGGCGGAGAACTTCGGCGGATTGGCGGGGTCAAGTTTCAAGCGGGCCATAAGTGCGGTCCTCCTGTTTGTTCGTGCGACGGGCGGAGATCACCCAGCAAATGTCGCCGCGCATGGTGAAAACGAGGGCATAGAGTTTGGTGCCGATGCGACCGATCGCCTTGAAGCGCTCCTCGCCGTCGTCGACGCGGATGGTGGGAACGACGACAGCCTTCGGGTCCAGGAAAACCGCGATGGCACCATTGGACGAAACATGGTGCTTGGTCGCGTTGGCCGCGGCTTTGGCGGGATTCCAATCGAATTCGGTCGGCGTCCTCATGACGCGAATGTACTGAATTTCCGCACTTTTGGCAAAGGAGCGGATGCGGAAGTTCCGTATAGTTTTGTTGATGCCACGCGGGGGCGCACCCCCGGGAACCGCTTTTTTCATTGGAGCCACCGGTTCCGCCCGCGTAGCATCCCGCTTCGATCCTCGGAACGGTGAGTGGAATGCGGGCGCGTCTCTGGCCGGCACGAAAACGCCGGCCGGCGCCGGAAGCGGCCCCGGTCGATGCGGTCGCGAGCCTCGTCCAGCAGCGCAAGGCGGCCGGCTCGCGCCCCGGGCAGCGGGACGACGGCTGCCGCCTCGCCCTGGTGATCGAGGGTGGCGGGATGCGCGGCGTGGTCGGGGGCGGCATGGTCGCGGCGCTCGAGGCGCGTGGGCTGGTCGATTGCTTCGACGCGGTCTATGGCACTTCGGCGGGGTCCTGCGCCGCCGCCTATCTGCTGGCGGGCCAGGCGCTCTACGGCACGCGGATCTTCTACGAGAATATCAACAATCCGACCTTCCTTCGCCTCGGCCGGGCGCTGATCCGCCGGCCGGTGATGAACATCGATTATCTGATCGACCAGGTGATGACCCGGATCCGTCCGCTCGATACGGCGCGCATCCTGGCCTCGCCCATTTCCCTGACCATGATGGCGACCGACGTGGCCGACGGCTCCGCCGTGGCCCTGACGGGCTTTTCCAGCGGGGAGGAGATCCTGACCGGGCTGCGCGCCTCGACCCGGCTGCCCCTGGTGGGCGGGCCGCCGGTCGCCGGGCCGGGCGGGCGGCGATTGGTCGACGGCGCCCTGTCGATGCCGATCGCCTATGCCCTGGCGGCGGCGGAAGGGGCGACCCATATCCTGGTGCTGGCGACGCGGGCGGAAAAGCCGGGCATCGACGGCGGTCCCAGCCGGCCCACGGTGGCGCGCCTGCTCGCCCGCCACATCTCGCCCGCCATCGCCGAAGCCTATATGAACCGGCCGGCCCGCTATTACGACATGGTGGCCAAGCTGGCCGGCCCGCGCCTGCCCATGGGCGCGGAACCCCATCTGGCCGTGGTGCGGCCGAGCCGGCGGCTTCGCGAGGTGCGCAAGATCGAACGCGGCCGCGGCCGCCTGCTCAAGGGCGCCAATGCCGGCTGGAAGGCCGTGCTGTCGTGGCTGGGCGAGGCGGAACCGCCGCCGTTCCCCGATCTGGCGGTCCGGCGCCTGCGCATATCCCCCATCTCCAGGCGGCGATAGAAGGGCCGGCGGCTTCGTCTATCGTGTTCCCCCGATAAGGGAGGGACCGAATGGCCGACTACACGCTCTATTGCTTCGCCCAGTCCGGCAACGCCTATAAGCCGGCGCTCTACCTGGCGCTGGCCGGGGCCGACTGGACGCCCCGTTTCGTCGACTTCTTCAATGGCGAGGTAAGGACGCCCGCCTATCTCGCCATCAACGAAATGGGCGAAGTGCCGGTCCTGGAGCACGGGGCGGTGCGCCTGTCGCAATCCGGCGTGATCCTGGATTATCTGGTCGAGCAACTGGGCCAGTTCGGCTGGCGCGACGATACCGAGCGGCGCGAGATCCTGCGCTGGATCCTGTTCGACAACCACAAGTTCACGTCTTATATCGCGACCTATCGCTTCCTCTTGAATTTCGCGCCCAGGCCGGCGGCGCCGGAAGTCTTGGAATTCATGAAGGGCCGGGTGCGCGCCGCCATCAAGGTCCTGGCCGGGCACCTGAACGGGCGGGATTTCGTGGTCGGCGACCGCCTCACCATCGCCGACCTGTCGCTCGCCGGCTATGTCTATTACGGCGCTGAATTCGGCGTCGACTGGGCCAAGGATTATCCGCCGATCCATGCCTGGGCCGAGCGGATCAAGGCGCTGCCCGGCTGGCAGCACCCCTACGACCTGATGCCCGGCCATCCGCTGCCCGGGCGCTGAGATCAGGCGTTCAGGTCCTCGCGGCGGCAGCCCTCGATTTCGAGGATGAGGTCGGGGCCATAGGCCCCGGCCGGCGTCTGATAGCCGGGCAGGGCGCCGCCATGGGCTGCCTTGCCGGCGATCAGCAGGGCGGTTTCCGCGGTCAGGGCATAGGGCTCGATCACCTCGAGCCGGCTGCGCACCACCCGGCCCGCGGCATTGCGCGCTTCGCCGAGCAGGGTCGCCCGCGCGGTCTGGCGCACGCGGGCATCGGGGCCTGGCGGCATGGTCCAGGTGACGAGCTGCTTCAGGATCGCCTGCATGGGCCCGGTGCCCATGAATTTCCGCACCGCCCTGGGCAGGCCCAGCGCCCGTTCCAGGGGACCACTCGATTCGAAGAAGACTTCGATGTCGGGAATCCCGGTCGAATGGAAGGCGGTGGCGACATCGCCCCAGGAAACCCCGATCGCGGCGACCGGCCCCTTGCCGAAATCGATCTGCCGCCGGGGCACGCCGTCGATCTCCATGATCCGGCCGCCGCGGCGGACGGCGGTGCCGCGCGCGACCGCCTCGATCGAGGTCTTGGCCGTGCCGCGCGACATGTTGGTGAGCCCGGCCATGGCGAGGGTGAGCGAGGTCGCATCCGGCAGGCGGCGCTTGACATGGAGGGCGAGGCAGTCCGACGGCACGACGTCGAAGCCGACGCCGGGCATCAGCATGACGCCGGCCGCCCGTGCCTTCTCGCCGAGGGCCGCGCAACGCTCGAAGATCTCGATCTCGCCCGTGATGTCGAGGTAATGCACGCCGTTTCGCAGGCAGGCTTCGACCATGGGGGCGGAGGTCGCGGAGAACGGCCCGGCGACATGGAGCACCACCGCCTTGCCCTGGAGCGCGCGGTCGAGGCCGGCCGGATCGCCCAGCGAAACCGCCAGATGCTTCAGGCCGAGGGGCTGCGCCACCGCCGCGACACCCTGGGCGTCGCGCCCGGCGCAGACGAGGTCGATGCCCCGCCGCGCCGCCTTTTCGGCGATCAGGCGGCCGGTATAGCCGGTCGCGCCATAGAGAAGGATGGTCCCGGTCATCGTCTCTCTCCTCGTTTGCCGGCAGCAATAGCACGGATGGCGCCTGCGCGGCACGGGTTGCATCTCCGGCCCGGCGCCACCACAATCCCGCGGGCCACGGGGGATGACATGATCGAGGTCGAAGGGCTGATTTTCGACTATCCGGCCAAGCGCGCGCTGGATGGGGTGAGTTTCTCGATTGCGCCCGGCACGGTGACCGCCCTGGTCGGCCCGAACGGCGCCGGCAAGACGACGCTGCTCCGCTGCCTCGCCTCGCTCGAAGTGCCCTATGCCGGCACGGTGCGGCTGGGCGGCATCGACACGGCCGAAGAACCGCGCAGGGCGCGCCGGCTGCTCGGCTTCCTCGACGAATTCTTCGGCCTCTACGACGACCTCACGGTGTTCCGCTGCCTGCTCTATTGGGCGGGGGCGCATGGCGTGCCGGGGGACCAGGCCCAAGCCGCGCGCGACGCGGCGACCCGCCTCGGCCTCGGCGACCGGCTCGAGGAAAAGGCCGGCGGCCTGTCGCGCGGGCTGCGCCAGCGCCTCGCCATCGCCCAGGCGATCATCCACCGCCCGCGCATCCTCTTGATGGACGAGCCCGCCTCCGGCCTCGACCCGGAAGCCCGCGCCGGTCTCGCCGACCTGATCCGTGGCCTGCAGTCCGAAGGCATGACGGTCGTCGTCTCGTCCCACATCCTGGCCGAGCTCGAGGATTATTCGAGCCATATGCTGATCGTCGACAACGGCAGGATCGTCGACCATGCGCCGATCGGCGGCCGCGAGCCGGGCCATGTGCCCACGCGCCGGCTCCGCCTCGTGCTGGCCGGGGCGGCGGACCCGTCGGCGCTCCTGGCCGGTTACGCCGATGTCGTCGTCGGCCCGGACGGGCACAGCGCCACCTTCGATTTCCCGGGCGATCTCGCGGCCCAGGCGGCGCTGCTGCGCGACCTGGTGGGCCGCGGCCTGCCCGTCGCGGCCCTGGCCGAGGACCATGGCAGCCTGCAGGACCGCTATCTCGAAAAGGTGAGGGCGGCACGGACATGAGCGCACTCAATCCCGAATTCCGCCGTAACCTCTGGCTCGAACTCTCGACCCAGCGGCTGATCGCCATGCCGGCGATCCTCTTCCTCGTCTTCCTGCTCGGCTGGACCTTCGACAAGGCCGCGGGCATGGCCGGCGCCGCCATGATCGTGGGCTGGCTGCTGCTCGTCTTCTGGGGCACCAGGCTCGCCTGCGACGCATGGTTTCCGAGGTCCAGGCGCGCACCTGGGACGGCCAGCGCCTGTCGGGTATCGGGCCTTTCGCCATGACCCTGGGCAAGCTCTTCGGCGGCACCTCCTATGCCTGGTACGGCGGCCTCATGTGTCTCGCCGCCGTGCTGCTGGGCGGCGGCCTCGCGGGCGATCCTTGGGCGCCCGTCCGCCTGGTCGAGACCGGGCTGTTCGCCCAGGCGGTGGCGCTCTGGTTCGGGCTGGTGCAGCTTCGCCTGCAGGCGGGTGTCCGCCGCTTCCAGATCACTTTCGCCCAGATCCTGGCGATCCTCGTCTCGGCCCAATTCGCCCCGGCGCTGACCCGTTTCGACGTTTCCGTGACCTGGTACGGGATGAGTTTCCCCGCGGCCGATTTCGCCCTGTTCGCGACCGGACTCTTCACCGTCTGGGCCTGGGTCGGCTGCTGGCGCCTGATGCGGGCCGAGCTGCAATACCGCTGCCGGCCGATCGCCTGGGTCACCTTCCTGTGCTTCCTCTTCGTCTTCGTCGGCGGTTTCACCGGGGGCGTGTTGCAGGCGATCGCGATCCGCGAGTTCGAAGGCGGGCTGATCGCCAATACGCTGGGCTTCCACGTCCTGCTCGGGGCCAATTGGCTGGCCGCCTTGCTGGAGCCGAAGAGCATCGTCCGCCTGCGCCGGCTGGGTGAACGGGCAAAGCGCGGCGAGATCGGCCGTGCCCTCGAAGACCTGCCGATGTCGGTCGCCGGCCTGCCGGTCGTCTTGCTGCTCGGCATCGCGGCGGTGGCGAGCCTGGGAGGGGACGGCGCTGCGGCGGGCCAGCTCGGCTCCGAATTCCTGTTCCTGCTGCGCGACGGGCTGCTGATTTATTACGTCGTCCTCGGGCCGTCGGCCCGGCGCGGCCATGTCGCCGCCATGCTCTATCTCGTCGTGCTCTACGGCCTGGTGCCGGCGCTCCTCGAAGGGGCGGGCGGGGGCGAGGTGATCGCCGCCTTCCTGCCGCTCGGCGGCATTTCGCCGGTGATCGGCATCGTCGGGCCGCTCGTCCAGGTCGCGGGTTTCGCCGTCCTGCTGGCGACCCGCTTCACCACGCCCCGGAGGGACCGGCCATGACGGAAATCTGGCGCAATTGGTCCGGGCTTCAGACCGCCTCGCCGGCCGTCGCCTTTACCCCGGTCGAGGAGACCGGGATCGTCGCCGCCGTGCGCGAGGCGGCGGCGCGCGGACTGCCGCTTCGCGT
This sequence comes from Zavarzinia sp., assembly GCF_041650655.1. Classification (GTDB taxonomy): domain Bacteria; phylum Pseudomonadota; class Alphaproteobacteria; order Zavarziniales; family Zavarziniaceae; genus Zavarzinia. The sequence continues at coordinate 29,347 of NZ_JBAZKR010000035.1, read as the reverse complement.
CGTCGGCAGCGGCCATTCCTTCACGCCGCTCTGCGTCACCGGGGGCGCCCAGCTCACCCTCGCCGGCCATGCCGGGCTGATCGCGGTCGAGGGCGAGCAGGCGACGGTGAAATCCGGCACCACGATCCGCAGCCTCGGCCCCTTGCTGCGCCAGCGGGGCCTTGGCCTCGCCAACCAGGGCGACATCGATGCCCAGGCGATCGCCGGTGCCGTGGGCACCGGGACCCACGGCACGGGCAAGGGCCTCGGCAATTTTTCCTCGATGGTGCGGGGGCTCAGGCTGGTCACTGCGGATGGTTCGGTGATCGATTGCGACGGGGAGCACGAGCCCGAGATCTTCGCCGCCGCACGTTGCTCGATCGGTGCGATCGGCATCTTCTCGACCCTGACGCTGGCCTGCGTGCCCGCCTATTCGCTCCGCGAGGGATTGACGGTCCGCTCGCTCGACAGCGCGCTTTCAGGCTTCGCGGAGGAAGCGGCGGGCCATCGCCATGCCGAATTCTTCTGGTTCCCGCTCTCCGACAAGGCAGTGGTGAAGACTCTGGACCCGACCGATGCCGCTCCCTCGCGCGGGCGCCGTTTCCGGGGTGTCAAGGAACTGGTGCTGGAGAATGGCGCGCTCTGGACTATGGCCCAGCTCGCGCGCGTGCTGCCGCCGCTGACCGGCCCGCTCGCCCGCTTTTCGGCAGTGCTGGGCGGCGGGGGCGGTTTCGTCGACCATTCGGAACGGCTCTTCCCCTCGAACCGGCTCGTCCGCTTCAACGAGATGGAATATGCCGTGCCGGCGGAGCAGGGGCTCGACTGTATCGCCGAGATCCGCGCCTGGTTCCGCCAGACCGGAACCCGCGTCTATTTCCCGGTCGAATTCCGTTATGTCGCCGGTGACGACGTCTGGCTCAGCCCCTTCTCGGGGCGGGACAGTGCCACGATCGCCGTGCACCGCCTGGCGGGCGAGGATTTCACCGCCTATTTCGCCGCTATGGAGGCGATCTTCGCCAATCACCGCGGCCGGCCTCATTGGGGCAAGCTCCATACGCTGAAGGCGGCGCAACTGGCCGCCCTCTATCCCGACTGGGAGCGTTTCCAGGCGGTGCGCCGCCGGCTCGATCCCAAGGGCCTGTTCCTGAACGACTATCTGCGCGGGCTGTTCGAGCCTCAGGCGTGATCGTGGCCGCAGGGGCGGAAAGTCTCCGCCTCTGCAAGCCCGGCCACGTCCGCCTTGCGGAAGAAGCAGGTGCGGGCGCCGGTGTGGCAGGCAGCCCCGGTCTGGTCGACGATGGCGAGCAGCGTGTCGCCGTCGCAGTCGATCCGAAGCTCGCGCAGGTGCTGCTCGTGGCCCGAGGTATCGCCCTTCCGCCACAGCGCTTGGCGCGAGCGCGACCAATAGACGACGCGGCCGCTCTTCAGCGTCTCGATCAGCGAGTCCCGGTTCATCCAGGCCATCATCAGGACTTCGCCGCCGTCATGGGCCTGGGCGATCGCCGGCACCAGGCCCTGGGCGTCGAATTTCACCGCCGCGAGCACCCGTTCGATCGCGCTGTCGTCCATCACCGTCCACTCCTGCGTGATAATATCACATGGGCTTGTAGCATCCCCGGCCCGAGGCGGTATAGTGCATGGCAATGAGTAACCACCATCCCCACGCGCATGACCACGACCGCTGCATCGCCGACGCCCTGTCGCGCGCGGAGGCGCTGTGCGCCGATCGCGGTGCCCGCCTGACCGATCTGCGCCGCCAGGTCTTCGAGCTGGTGCTGGGTAGCCACCGGCCGGTCGGCGCCTATGATCTGGTGGCCCGCCTGGGCGAAGTCGAGGGCAAGACGGTGGCACCCCAGACGGTCTATCGCGCCCTGGATTTCCTGATCGAGCAAGGCCTGGTGCACCGCATCGCCTCGCTCAACGCCTTCGTCGGCTGCAGCCATCCCGGCACCGACCACGCCGGTCAGTTCATGATCTGCAACCGCTGCCACGAAGTCGCCGAATTGGGCGACCCCGCCGCCATCGCCGACCTCGCCGCCCGCGCCGCCGCCCAGGGCTTCAAGGTCGACACGGTATCGATCGAACTGACGGGCACCTGCGCGGCTTGCCGGGCGGGTTAAGGGCGCAAGGGAATCCAAAGGCCGGCCATGGCCTCTTCGATCTCGGGAATTCGGCAAGGGGCGAGTTGGCGCCAACCTTCGTCGAAACGTTGCGCGATCAGGGTGGGGCGTCCGACGGTGCTGTTGTCGAAAATGTGGCCGGCGTCGGCCTGCTCGGCGAACCGGCGGAGGCTGTAGACCGACTTGTGCCATCGGGAGACGATCCGGTCCGACGGCACGTCATGGCCTCCACCGGCGACGCGCTGGCTTACACGCTCGATCGAAAGCTGAGGGTCGCGCAGGACGACGTAGGTCAGGACAAACAGAAATCCCTTGGCCTTCGCGAGGGTCACGCGCGGCCAATATTTGCCGGATGAAAGCACTGTCTCGACCATAAAGCTGCGCTCATCCCGAATGCAGGCGTCGACACGGGCATCGGCTTCCCGGGCGGCACGCAGGCTCCGTTTGTCTTCCGGTTCCGTGGGGGCGTCGCGCCGCATTTCGGCTGCTATGTCGTCGGCGTTGATGTGCTCAAGACCGGGTGGTGGAATCAAATGCGACCGCGCAACCGTCGATTTTCCTGAACCGTTGGGCCCGGCGACCAGCCACATCAACTGCATCGCCGTTCGCTCCCGTCATCAGAGCTTTGTGGGTCGTATGCCGGGTATCAATAGGCGGAACCGGTTGCTTTGTGACCCGGCGAACGGACCAGCTTGGTGCGGCCAGTTCCCCGGCCTTTGCGGACATCGGGGTGCGCCGAATTCTCCCAGAGGGTCTTTATGACAAGGGCATGCGCAGAGGCCGCCGCGGTTGGCCCTTCGGGCAAGTCGCCGGCGACGGTGATGCCGGCCTCCCGTGCCTGCCGAACAGCCTCGGTCGCAGCACGGGTGAAGGCAGCCGTGAGGGCTGCACCAAATGTCTCCGACCGCAATTCGGCAAGAGACATCGCCGAACTCGGCAGGTCGGAGCGCTGTCCCTGAGTCGTCTTCGTCATGGCCTCGATATGGGATCGCCGATGAACAATGCTCATAACTTTCTTCTCGATACTGCCCTCTGTCCACTTCAAAGCAAGGTTCACCCCCCGGCCATCCGTGCGAAGCCGGCCTCCAGGTCGGCGATCAGGTCGGCCGGGTCTTCGAGGCCGGCGTGGAAGCGGAGCAGGGGGCCGGGCTCGGTCCAGCGGGTAGCGCTGCGCAGGCTCTCCGGGTGCTGGGGGATGCACAGGCTCTCGTAGCCGCCCCAGGACCAGCCCATGCCGAAGAATTCGAGACCGTCGAGGAAGGCGGCCAGGGCGTCGTGTGAAACCGGGTGAAGCAGGGCGCCGAAAAGGCCGCTCGCCCCGGTGAAGTCGCGCTTCCAGAGGGCGTGGCTGGGGTCGCCGGGCAGGCCCGGGTGCAGCACGCGGGCGACTTCCGGACGGGCCTGGAGATAGCGGGCGAGGGCGAGGCCGGTCTCCTGGTGCCGCTCCAGGCGGACGGCGAGGGTGCGCAGGCCGCGCTGCGCCAGATACATGTCGTCCGGCCCGGTCCACAGGCCGAGGTCGCCCGCCGTCCGCTGCAGCCGCGGGAAGATCTTCTGGTTCGCCACGATGGTGCCGATCAGGGCGTCCGAATGGCCGACGATATATTTGGTCGCCGCCTGGATCGAAACGTCGACGCCTAGGCTCAGCGGCTTGAAGAAATGGCCGGCGGCCCAGGTATTGTCGATCGCGGTCACGATCTCGTGATCGGCCGCTTTGGCCGCGGCCACGATCGCCGGCACGTCCTGCACCTCGAAAGTGAGGGAACCCGGGCTCTCCAGGAAGATCACGCTGGTATTCGGCCGGATCAGGGCGGCGATGCCGGCGCCGACCAGCGGATCGTAATAGCTCGTCTCGACGCCGAGGCGGGTCAGCACGCCGTCGCAGAAATTGCGCGTCGGGCCATAGCAGGTGTCGACCATCAGGACATGGTCGCCCGCCTTCGCGAGGCCGAGCAGGGCGGTGGTGCAGGCCGAGAGGCCGGACGGCGTAATGACGCAGCCGGCGCCGCCTTCGAGCGCCGCCATGGCTTCGGCGAAGGCGAAACTGGTCGGTGTGCCGCGCCTGCCATAGGTGACGCGGCGGGGATCGTCGCTCGGCCTGTGGGCGGCCTCGATCGCGTCGAGGGTCGGGAACAGGATCGTGGAGACGTGATAGACCGGGGGATTGACCGCGCCCTGGTGGTCGAACGGCCGGCGGCCGGCGTGGACGATTTCCGTATCCGGGCGAGCTTTGCGCGACACTTCCGTCTCCTTCTCTCGAAGGAGTTTTGATAGCCGAAGGCGGGCCTTCTGTCGCCCCGGCTGTGGCTCTTGTCGCACTGCCTAAAGAGCGGGCGCAAATGCCAAAGTGCGCTGTGCGGCGCACAAAATCTGCGCCATCCGGCTTGGCAAGCCGCGCGATTGGCTGTTAGCGTAACCCTCGATCGGATTGAATCGAGACAAGATCGACCGGTCAGCCATTGCCAAAAGGGGGCTTCCTGAGATGAACAAGCTGAGCCAGTTCACGATTGGCGCGCTGCTGGCGCTCGGTACCGTTACCGCAGCGCAGGCCGGCACGCTCGACGACGTGAAGAAAAAGGGCTTCGTGCAATGCGGGGTCAGCGCCGGCCTCGCGGGCTTCTCCGCGCCCGACGACAAGGGTAATTATTCCGGTATCGACGTCGACGTGTGCCGCGCCGTGGCCGCCGCCGTGTTCAGCGACGCCACCAAGGTGAAATTCACGCCGCTGACCGCCAAGGAGCGCTTCACCGCCCTGCAGTCCGGTGAAGTCGACCTGCTGTCGCGCAACACCACCTGGACCCTGAACCGCGACACGGCGCAGGGCCTGTCCTTCACCGGCGTCACCTATTACGACGGTCAGGGCTTCATGGTGCGGAAGTCGCTGGGCATCACCTCGGCGAAGCAGCTCGACGGCGCCTCGATCTGCACCGAGACCGGCACCACGACCGAGCTCAACCTGTCGGATTTCTTCAAGACCAACGGCCTCAAGTACACCGTCGTCGCGCTGGGCTCCAATTCGGAAGCCGTCGCGGCCTATGACTCGGGCCGCTGCGACGCCTATACGACCGACGCCTCGGGCCTCTATGCCACCCGTATCGCGCTCTCCAAGCCCGACGACCACATGGTGCTGCCCGAGATCATCTCGAAGGAGCCCCTGGGCCCGGTCGTCCGCCAGGGCGACAGCCAGTGGTTCAACGTCGTGAAGTGGTCGCTCTTCGCCATGGTCGCGGCCGAAGATTACGGTCTGACCGCCGCCAATGTGGAAGAGCAGAAGAAGTCGTCGACCAATCCCGAAGTGCGCCGCATGTTGGGCGTCGAGGGCGAATTCGGCACGCCGATGGGCCTCTCCAACGACTGGGCCTATCAGATCGTGAAGCAGGTCGGCAATTACGGTGAAATCTTCGACCGCAACGTCGGCGAAGGTTCGCCGCTGAAGATCGCCCGCGGCATCAACGCGCTGTGGAACAAGGGCGGCCTGCAGTACGCCCCGCCGTTCCGCTGATCGGACACAAGGGAAGAGCCAGTCGCGGCGCATCACGGGAAACCTCGTGATGCGCCGTCTTGCTTTACAGGGCCGAGGGTCCGGCTGCGGTCGGTGAAGGGGGCGATGCATGGCTAAGGAAGACGGGACGGCGAGCGGGCGCGGCACATCGATCTGGAACGATCCGGCGTTCCGTTCTGTGGTCTTTCAGGTGGTCCTGCTGGTCGGGGTGGTGGTGGTCGGCTGGTACCTCTATTCCAACACGTCCCACAATCTGGCCAGCCGCAACATCAATACGGGCTTCGGCTTCCTGTTTCAGCCTTCAGGCTTCGACATCATCCAGTCCCTGATCCCCTATGGCCAGTCGGCCACCTATGGCGAAGCCTTCATCGTCGCCCTGCTGAACACCGTACTGATCTCGGCCATCGGCATCTTCTTCGCCACGGTCATCGGCTTCGCCATCGGCATCGCCCGGCTGTCGGGCAATTGGCTGATCTCGAAACTGGCCATGGTCTATGTCGAGGTGCTGCGCAACATCCCGTTGCTCTTGCAGATTTTCTTCTGGTATTTCGCCGTGTTGCGCACCCTGCCGGGGCCGCGCCAGTCGCTGTCGCCCTTCGACGGCATGTTCCTGAACCAGCGCGGCCTCTATGTCCCGGCGCCGGTCGCACTGGACGGTTTCTGGGTCGTGCCGGTCGCCCTGGTGCTCGGCATCGTGGCGGCGATTGCCATCACCCGATGGGCGCACAAGCGGCTGGAAGCCACGGGCAAGCTGTTTCCCGCCTTCTGGGCCGGGCTCGGCGCCATCGTCGGCCTGCCGCTGCTGGCCGCGGCAGCGGCCGGCTTCCCGCTCACGTTCGACTATCCGACCTTGCAGGGCTTCAACTTCAAGGGCGGCCTGGTCATGATCCCCGAGTTCATGGCCGTGCTCTTCGCGCTCTCGCTCTATACCGGGGCGTTCATTTCGGAAGTGGTGCGGTCCGGCATCCTGGCCGTCTCCAAGGGCCAGTCCGAGGCCGCGGCAGCGCTGGGGCTGCGCCGCGGCCTGGCACTTCGCCTGGTGATCATCCCGCAGGCGATGCGGGTGATCATTCCGCCGCTGACCAGCCAATATCTGAACCTTTTGAAGAATTCCTCGCTCGGCGCCGCGGTCGGCTATCCCGAACTGGTCGCGGTGGTTGCCGGCACGGTGCTGAACCAGACCGGCCAGGCGATCGAGGTGATCGCCCTCACCATGGCGGTCTATCTGACCTTCAGCCTGATCATTTCCTTCCTGATGAACATGTACAACGCCCGCAAGGCGTTGGTCGAACGCTGAGGGGGAGACGGCAGATGGCCAACGGCACCACCCCCGATACCGGCGATTTCGTCTTCACCCCGACGCCGCCCCAGCCGCCGCCGGCCAATATGGTCGGTATCGTCGGCTGGCTGCGCAGCAATCTGTTCAAGGGCTGGGTGAATACCGGCCTGACCCTGCTGGCGCTCTTCATCCTTTACGAGACCCTGCCGCCGCTGATCGAATGGGCGTTCATCAACGCCACCTTCTCCGGTGCGACGCGCGAGGCCTGTGCCACTGCGACCGGCGCCTGCTGGACCTTCATCTCGGTCCGCTTCAACCAGATCCTGTTCGGCTTCTATCCCGAAGGCGAGCAATGGCGGCCGATACTGGTTTTCTTCGTCGGCTTCATGGCGCTGATCTCGACGGCCTTCCGCTCGCCCGCGCGGCGCTGGACCGTGCTCTTCCTGCTCACCGCCTATCCGGTGCTGGCCTTCGTGCTGCTGACCGGCGGCTTCCTGGGCCTGGAGGAGGTCGAGACGTCGCGCTGGGGCGGCCTGACCGTGACCCTGGTGGTTTCGGTCACCGGCATCGTGGCGTCCTTCCCGATCGGCATCCTGCTCGCTCTCGGGCGGCGCTCGAACATGCCGGTGGCGCGTTCGGCCTCGGTCGTCTTCATCGAGGTGGTGCGCGGCGTGCCGCTGATCTCGGTGCTCTTCATGGCCTCGGTCATGCTGCCGCTGTTCCTGCCGGAAGGGGTCAATTTCAACAAGCTGCTGCGCGCGCTCGTGGGCGTCACCCTGTTCACCGCGGCCTATATGGCGGAAGTGGTGCGCGCCGGCCTGCAGGCGATCCCCAAGGGGCAATACGAGGGGGCCAAAGCGCTCGGCCTGTCCTATTGGCAGATGATGCGCATGATCATCCTGCCCCAGGCCCTGAAGCTGGTGATCCCGTCGATCGTCAACAGCTTCATCTCGCTCTTCAAGGACACCACGCTGGTCTACATCGTCGGCCTGTTCGACGTTCTCGAAGTGATCCGGGTCGCGACCAAGGATTCCAACTGGATCGGCCTGGAGAAGGAAGGCTACGTCTTCGCCGCCCTGGTGTTCTGGGTCTTCTGTTTCACCATGTCCCGTGTCTCGCTCATGATCGAGCGCCGCCTCGATACCGGCCACCGCAAGTGACGGAGTAGGAATCTGATGACCATCCCCATTCCCGCCGTTTCCGACAAGGTCGCCATCGTCCTGGACAATGTGAACAAGTGGTACGGCGAGTTCCATGTCCTGCGGAACGTGAACCTGACCGTCCACAAGGGCGAACGAATAGTCATCTGCGGCCCTTCGGGGTCGGGCAAGTCGACCATGATCCGCTGCATCAACCGGCTGGAGGAACACCAGAAGGGCAAGATCGTGGTCGACGGCATCGAACTCACCAATGATCTCAAGCGGATCGACGACATCCGCCGCGAGGTCGGCATGGTGTTCCAGCACTTCAACCTGTTCCCGCATCTGACCGTGCTGCAGAACTGCACGCTGGCCCCGATCTATGTCCGCGGCATGCCCAAGAAGGATGCGGAAGAGATCGCGATGAAATACCTGCAGCGGGTGCGCATCCCCGAGCAGGCCAACAAGTTCCCCGGCCAGCTCTCGGGCGGGCAGCAGCAGCGCGTGGCGATCGCCCGGGCGCTGTGCATGAATCCCAAGATCATGCTGTTCGACGAACCGACCTCGGCGCTCGATCCCGAGATGGTGAAGGAAGTGCTCGACACCATGGTCTCCCTCGCGGAAGAGGGCATGACCATGCTCTGCGTCACCCACGAGATGGGCTTCGCCCGCCAGGTCGCCAACCGGGTGATCTTCATGGACCGGGGCGAGATCGTCGAGCAGAACGAGCCGAACGAATTCTTCGCCAATCCGCGGAGCGATCGGACCAAGCTGTTCCTGTCCCAGATCCTGCACTGAGGCGGTTGGCGCCTCAACCCTGCTGGTTCGCGGCCAGCCGCGCCGCGAATTCCTCGACCGGGATGGCGCGGCCGAAGAAGAAGCCCTGGCCCACGGTGCAGCCGAGCAGCACCAGGGCCCGGCGCTGTTCCGAGGTTTCGATCCCCTCGGCGACGCATTCGACCGCCAGCGTCTTCGCCATGGTCAACACGATGGCGGCCAGGCTGTTCTTGGCCCCGCGCACGCTGAGTTGGCGCACGAAACTGCGGTCGATCTTCAGGATGTCGATGGGCAGGCGATCGAACTGGCCGAGCGAGGAATAGCCGGTGCCGAAATCGTCCAGCGCGATCCGGTAGCCGGCGGCCTTCAGGGCCCGCACCTGGTCGAGCGCGGTTCCCGATTCCTGCATCGCGATGCTCTCGGTCACCTCGAACTCCAGCGTCTCCGGCCCGAGGCCGACGCTGCGCGCCAAGTCGATGACGTGGCCGGCGAAGCCCGGATTGTTGAGGTCGACCATCGACAGGTTGACCGCGATCGGTACCCGGTGCGAGACGTCGCGGGTCATCCGGGTCCGGCCCAGGGTGCGGATCACGAAATCGGTCAGGGCCATGATCTGGCCAGACGCCTCGGCGATCGGGATGAATTCGTCGGGCAGGACGACCTGGCCGTCGACCGACCAGCGCAGCAGCGCCTCGGCCCCGACGATGGTGCCCGACATCAGGTTGACCTTCGGCTGAAGATGCACCGAAAGCCCTTCCTCGTTGGCCAGCGCCTGGGACAGGGCGAGCTCCAGATAGACCCACCGCTGCTCCTGCGCCCGCATCGCCGCGTCATAGAACAGGCATCGCCCCTCGTGCCGGCGGCGGACGTGGAGCAGGGCGGAGATCACCCGGCGCAGGATCGCCTGCGGCTCGTCGCCGAGGTCGAGAAGATCGGCCGCGACACCGGTGATGCCCGGTTTGAACTGCACGCCGCCGACGTCACACAGCGCGGTCGCGGCGTCGTGCAGCCGATCGGCATCGATCGCCGTCCTGGGGGCGAGCACGGCCAGGAATGCATCGCCGATGCGGGCGACCAAGCCGTCCGGCCCCACCGCGCCCACGATATGGTCGTGGATCGACAGGAGGCAGTGGTCGGCTGCCCTGATGCCGTGCAGGGCGGCGACGTTGCGGTGCGATTCGACCAGGACGAGGGCGATTCGGCAGGATTCCCCACCCCGGTCGAGGCAATCACCCAGCGCCGCCTCGACGGCGTTCAGATTGGGAATGTCAAGGGTCTGGTCGACATAGGCGAGCCGGTCCAGCCGCTCGATCAGGGTCAGGGTTTCGAGGGCGATTTCGACCGCGGTCTCGAACAATCGGAACAGTGCCGGCGTGCCGGGTAGCGAGGCCGGGCCGGGCGACAGAATCACCGCCGACAGGGCGCGGCCCGAGGCCGCCTGGAAGCGGAGACAGAGCGCTTCTGCAGGCGCTTCGTCTGCCGATCCGCCGGCCAGCAGGTCGTGCAACCAAGCCGGTTCGATTTCGGCCAGCGCGTGGCCGGTCCAGGCGGCCAGGCAGCCGCGCGCATGGATGATGTGCCCGCCCGCCGGGCCGCCGTCCGAAATGCCGAGATCGCAGATAATCCCGTCGGTCGGTGTGCCGGTCATGGCCGCGATCTCTTCGATCAGGGCTTCGGCAAGCTGGCCGATGGCGGTGCAGCGGGCCAGCCGCGCGGCACCGCTGGCGGCGCGTTCCAGCAACAGTCTTTCCTGGGCCAATTGGTGCATCCGCTCGAAACCGCGAATGCCCGCCTGCAGGATGGTGGCCATGCGTTCCGGCACCAGGTCGGATTTGGTGCAGACGTCGTCGATCTCGAAGCCGGTGGCATCGGGCAGGGGAGCCGTGGCCTCGGCCCGCAGGATCACGCGCATCTCGACCAGGCCGGCATCGCGCCATTCCCGCAGCAGACGCACGCCGGCGCCGCTGCCGCCGAGATCGACGCCGAGAAGGGCGACCGCGATGTCCCGCTCGCGCGACAGGAGCAGGCACGCCTCCTCGCAGGAGCGGGCGTGAAGCAGGTCGATCTGGCGCCCCTGGACTTCGGTGCTGGCGAGCGCCGAGCGGGCGCGGGTATGAATGTCTTCGTCGTCGTCGGCGATCAGCACCAGCCAGACGGAGGCAGTGCCACCGCGCGTAGAGGCCCACGGCAGCGGCGGTGTGGCCTGCCTCGCCGGCATGTCGCCTCCGTCACTCATCATGGCGGCTCGCACCTCCAGGCATGTCGACCACAGCCGGAGTCACAGGCCGGGAGACCCATGCACCGCGTGACCAACGAACGCACCACGGGACCACTATCGACAGAATTGTTTAATCGCTGCCGATGCTTGCGCCCCTATCTTCAGGACAGCGTAGGGCACGGCACAAGCGTTAACAAGAGGACGTGTCCACCCTGAGTAGTCGTGCCGGCCGGTTCGGCGACAGGCGGGGTCACCCAGCGCGCTGCATCTTCCGGCGGCGCGGACGCGGACAGACGCAAACTCGAAATGTCGGAAAAGAAAGAGGGAAGCGATGGCATTCCACCGCTTCCCTCTGATCTGGCTCCCCGGGCCGGATTCGAACCAGCGACCAACCGGTTAACAGCCGGTTGCTCTACCGCTGAGCTACCGGGGAACAGCCGGACGAACCGGCGAAATCGTTCCCGCCGAAGCGGAGGCGGGCCTTATACACCGTGCTTCGGTGCCTGCAAAGCCCTTTGTTCTCCTGGAGGCGACGACCGGAATCGAACCGGTATACACGGATTTGCAGTCCGCTGCGTAACCATTCCGCCACGTCGCCCCGCGGGAGAGCGGCGGATATAGCAGAGCGTCCGGAGGATGGCAATAAACAGCGCGTCGGCGCTGCCGCAATTACCCTTTCGGCCGCGTTGTCAGGGGCGAGGGGACCTCGTATAAGTCGGGGATCACTATCGTAGCGGATCAGAGACATGGCCGATTTCGCCGCCCTCCGGCGCCTCATGCTGGATAGCCAGATCAAGCCGAACAAGGTGACCGACACCCGTGTTCACGAGGCGCTGATGAGCGTGCCGCGCGAGAATTTCGTGCCCGACGCCCTGCGCACGGTCGCCTATGTCGACGAGGACCTGTCGATCGGCGGCGGCCGCTACCTGATCGAGCCCCGGGTCTTCGCCCGCATGCTCCAGGAAGCCGGCATCCGCGCCGGCGAGAAGGTGCTCGATCTCGGTGCCGGCGGTGGTTACACCACGGCGGTGATCGGCCATCTGGCCGCCAGCGTGGTCGCGGTCGAGGCGGACAAGGCCCTGGCCGATGCCGCCAAGGCGTCGCTCGCCGGCCTCGGAATCGGCAACGCCACCGTGGTGGTGGGTGATCCCGCCAAGGGCCAGGCCGCGGCCGGCCCCTTCGACGTCATCCTGATCGAAGCCTCCGTCCCCGAAGTGCCGGCAAGTCTGTTCGAGCAGCTCGCCGACGGCGGGCGTCTGGTCGCCGTGCTGCGCGACGGTCCGATCGGCGTCGCCACCCTGTTCTCCAAGTCGGGCGGCGTGGTCGGCCGGCGTCCGCTGTTCGACGCCGCGACCCCGATTCTGCCGGGCTTCGAGCGTCCGGCCGCCTTCGTCTTCTGATCCGATGGCGGTCACCCAATTGCCGCCCGAGGGCCTGGCCGAAAAGCTGGCCCGGGGCGAGACTCCCTATCTCCTGGACGTGCGCGAGCCCTGGGAGTTCGAAATCTGCCACCTGGCTGGCGCGGTCAACCTGCCGCTCGGCCTTTTGGCGCGGCAGTTCGATCCGACCGTGCTGCCCGAAGGGCGCGAGGTCGTGGTGATCTGTCATCACGGCATGCGCAGCCTCCAGGCGGCGATGTGGCTGCAGTCGCGCGGCGTCGAGGGCGTCCTCAATCTGGCCGGCGGGATCGACCGCTGGGCGGCCACGGTCGATCCGGCAATGGCCCGTTATTGACCCGATTTCACGCCGCATGCCGTGGTATGACGGCAGGAATGCAGCAAACGGCAGTTGACGCCGCGCTAGAATGAACGTTCATTCTATGGTGTCGGGCGGGTGCCTGCGACGGCCGCGACAGTCGTGTCGGTTGTCACCGGGCCGCCCGCCCTATAGTTTGTTGTCGGTTTGCCGCACCTCGATGTGCGGCATCGTACAGGGCAGGACGGTTGATATGGCGAAGCGGTTGGTAAGCCTCGTGGCCCTTTTGGCGTTCGGCGGCGCGATGCCGGCGCTCGCCGAATCCCTGCCGGAGGCGCTGGCCTCGGCCTATGCCACGAACCCCACCCTGGAAGCGCAGCGCGCCTCGCTCCGCGCCACCGACGAGGAGATCGCCAAGGCCCTGTCTGGCTGGCGGCCCACGGTCACCGTGCAGGGCTCGATCGGGCATACCTCGAGCGACAGCAAGGTGAAGGGGATCAGCGCGTCGACCGACTACGATCCGTGGTCGATCGCCCTGCAGGGCAGCCAGCCGATCTACCGCGGCGGCCGCACCATTGCCGAGACCAGCGCCGCGGAGAACCAGATCCAGGCGGGCCGGGCCCAGCTCAAGTCGACCGAGCAGCAGGTCCTGCTCGCGGTGGTCAACGCCTATGTCAACGTGCAGACCAATCAGGCCGTGGTCGAGCTCAACCAGAAGAACGTCACCGTGCTTCAGCGGGAATTGGACGCCAGCCGCGACCGCTTCCGCGTGGGCGAGGTGACGCGGACCGATGTCGCCCAGGCGGAAGCGCGGCTCGCCGCCGCCGTGTCGACGCTGAAATCGGCCGAGGCAGACCTGAACGCCGCCCGCCAGGCTTACGAGAAGGTCGTGGGTCATGCCCCCGGTACGCTCTCCCCGGTGCCGCAGTTGCCGCCGCTGCCGCCCTCCAACGACGAGGTCCGGGCCGTCGCGCTGGCCGAAAATCCGGATCTGATCGCGGCCCGTTATGCCGAAGCCGCCTCGCGCGATGCGGTCGACGTCGCGACCAGCGCGATCAAGCCGCAGGTCGCCCTGACCGGCACCGTCGCCCGGGTCAAGGACCAGTCGGCCTCGACCGTGGGGGTCACCACGAATCAGGCCGAAGTGGCGGTCCAGGTCACTGTGCCGCTCTATCAGTCCGGTTCCGAATACGCGACGATCCGCCAGCAGCAGCAGACCGCGAGCCAGCGCCTGTCGCAGGTTTCGGAGGCGCAGCGCACGGTGATCGAAGGGGCGAGCAACGCCAACAACCAGCTGCAGGCCGCGCGGGCCGTCATCGTCTCGCAGCAGCAGGCGGTGCAAGCCAATACGCTGGCCCTCGAAGGCGTCCGGCAGGAAGCCTCGGTCGGCTCGCGCACCGTGCTCGACGTGCTGAACGCGGAACAGGAACTGCTGAATTCCCAGGTCGCCCTGGTGCGTGCCCAGGGTTCGGAACAGTCGGCGGCCTACAGTCTGCTGTCGGCCATCGGCCGCCTGACCGCAGAGAACCTGAACCTGTCCGGCGACCGTTACGACTCGACCAAGCATTACGACAGCACCCGCGGCCGCTGGATTGGTTTCGACTGATCGCGGCCGGCCGGTCCATGGGCCTCTTCCTTTCGGCGAACACGTAACGTAGTTTGGGCGGTCGCTGGGTACGCCGTTCTGGCGGGGACATGGAATGACCGACGAGTTGAAGCGGGGCGGCGACGCGGCAAAGGCCGGCGCCGACCCGACGATGGAAGAAATACTGGCGTCGATCCGCCGCATCATCGCGGAGGATGGCGAGGGGCGCGACGGCGACGCGGAGCCGGCGACGGCACCCGCGGTCCTCGATCTGACCGAGATGGTGGCGGACGACGGTTCGGTCGTCTCGCTGCAGCCTCATGCCGGCGAGGACGAGGGCGAACCCGAAGCCCTGCCGGCCAAGCCCGAGACCCCGGTGTTGGTGCCCGATCCGGCGCCGCTGGAGAATTTCATGGCGCCCGAGCCGCCGGTCGCCCCCGAAGCGCCTGGCGAAGCGGCCGCCGTTCCCGTCACCCCCGCTGCACCGGCGCCGTCCCGCGCCGTGGAAGAGGAATCCGTCATGCCGAGTGCCGGCCCGTCGCAGGATCAGCTCGTTTCCGAGGCGATCGCCAATCAGGCCCGCAACGCCTTCGCCCAGATCGCCGACGCCACCCGCCCCGCCGCCCCGCCGCGCCCCGTATCGGCCGACGCCAGGACGGTCGAACAAGTGGTGGAAGACCTGCTGCGTCCCATGCTGAAGGCTTGGCTGGACACCAATCTGCCGGCCATCGTGGAACGCGCGGTCGCCAATGAACTGGCCCGCATCGCGGGGCGTAGCCCGGCCCCCTGAGGCAACGTCCCCGAGGCAGGCACCCCGAGCCCCTGGTCCGCGCCGGCCCCGCTCGCGTGGACATGCGCCGCCGGCCCCGGCCCGCAGGCGCGAGCGTCGAAGAGTCGAACATGCTTGAGAAAACTTACGATCCCGCCGAAGTCGAGCCGCGGCTCTATGCCGCCTGGGAAAATTCCGGTGCCTTCGCGGCCGGGCGCAATGCCGGCGGCGAGCCCTTCACGATCGTCATCCCGCCGCCCAATGTTACCGGCAGCCTGCACATGGGCCATGCCCTGAACAATACGCTGCAGGACATTCTCTGCCGCTTCGAGCGGATGCGCGGGCGCGACGTCCTCTGGCAGCCGGGCACCGACCATGCCGGCATCGCGACCCAGATGGTGGTGGAGCGCCAGCTCGCCCAATCGGGCCAGAACGTCACCCGGCGCGAGCTGGGGCGGGCGGAATTCCTGCGCCGCGTCTGGGCCTGGAAGGAAGTCTCGGGCGGCACCATCACCCGCCAGCTCCGCCGCCTGGGCGCCTCCTGCGACTGGAGCCGCGAGCGTTTCACCATGGACGAGGGCCTCTCGGCCGCGGTGCGCCGGGTCTTCGTCGGCCTCTACCGCGACGGGTTGCTCTACAAGGACAAGCGCCTGGTCAACTGGGACCCGCATTTCCTGACCGCGATCTCCGACCTCGAGGTCGAGGCGCGGGAAGTCAAGGGTTCCATGTGGCACATCCGCTATCCGATCGAGGGCAGCGACCGCTCGATCACGGTGGCCACCACCCGGCCCGAGACCATGCTGGGCGACAGCGGCGTCGCGGTCCACCCGGACGACGAGCGTTACAAGGATCTGGTCGGCAAATTCGTCGTCCTGCCCCTGGTCGGCCGGCGCATTCCGATCGTCGCCGACAGCTATTCCGATCCCGAGAAAGGCACGGGGGCGGTCAAGATCACCCCGGCGCACGACTTCAACGACTTCGAGGTGGGCAAGCGCCACGGCCTCGAACAGATCTCCGTGCTCGACGTCCATGCGAAGGTCGTGTCGGCCGATTTCATTCCGAAGCCTACCGCGGCCTCGACCGTTTCGACGCCCGCCGCCGCATCGTCGAAGACCTGGAAGCCCAGGGATATCTGGTCGAGGTCAAGGATCACGTGTTGATGCAGCCCTTCGGCGACCGCTCCGGCGTGGTCATCGAGCCGATGCTGACCGACCAGTGGTATGTCGACGCCAAGACCCTGGCCAAGCCCGCCATCGCCGCGGTCGAGCAGGGCGACACGGTCTTCGTGCCCAAGAACTGGGAAAAGACCTATTTCGAGTGGATGAACAACATCCAGCCCTGGTGCGTCTCGCGCCAGCTCTGGTGGGGCCATCAGATCCCGGCCTGGTACGGTCCGGACGGCCATGTCTTCGTCGAGGAGACAGAGGCCGAGGCGCTGGCGGCGGCCAAGGCGCATTACGGCGCCGAGACCGCGCTGACCCGCGACGAGGATGTGCTCGACACCTGGTTCTCCTCCGCCCTCTGGCCCTTCTCGACCCTGGGCTGGCCGGAGCAGACCGACGTCCTGAAGCGCCACTACAAGACCGACGTGCTGGTCACCGGCTTCGACATCATCTTCTTCTGGGTCGCCAGGATGATGATGATGGGCCTGCACTTCATGCAGGAAGTGCCCTTCCACACGGTCTACATCCATGCCCTGGTCCGCGACGAGAAGGGCCAGAAGATGTCGAAGTCGAAGGGGAACGTGATCGATCCCCTCGACCTGATCGACCGGTTCGGCGCCGATGCGCTGCGCTTCACCCTGGCCGCCATGGCGGCCCAGGGGCGCGACATCAAGCTGTCGACCCAGCGCGTCGAAGGCTACCGCAACTTCGCCACCAAGCTCTGGAATGCCGCGCGTTTCTGCGAGATGAACGAATGCCGGATCGTGCCCGGCTTCGCGCCGAAAGCGGCCGCTCACACGATCAATCGCTGGATTCTGGGCGAGGCGGAACGGGTGACCGCATCGCTGGTCGCCGCCCTCGAAGCCTATCGCTTCAACGAGGCGGCAGGGGCGGCCTATCAGTTCGTCTGGGGCACCTTCTGCGACTGGTACCTCGAACTGGTGAAGCCTCTGCTGAACGGCGAGGACGAGGCGGTGAAGGCGGAGACGCGGGCGGTCGCCGCCCATGTCTTCGACCGCATCCTGCTCCTCCTGCATCCCTTCATGCCCTTCATCACCGAGGAACTCTGGGCCAAGACGGCGGAAGGCGCCGGTATCGCGCGGGCGAGCGACCTCGTCCTGGCGCCGTGGCCGGTGGCGGACCTCACGCTCGCCGATCCGGCGGCGGATGCGGAAGTCGAATGGGTGATCGCCCTCGTTTCCGAGATCCGGGGCCTCCGGGCCGAATCCAATGTGCCGGCGGGGGCCAGGCTCGGCCTCGTGCTGGTCGGCGCCGACGACGTGGCACAGGCACGGGCGACTCGCCACGGTGAGCTGATCGGTCGCCTGGCGCGGCTCTCGGGCATCGAGTTCGCCGCGGCGGCACCCGCAGGCTCGGTCCAGCTCGTGATCGGCGGGGTTACCGCGGCGCTGCCGCTCGGCGATGTCATCGATCTCGTGGCCGAACGCAAGCGGCTCGAAAAGGAGATCGGCAAGGCGGACCAGGAACTGGCCAAGATCGCGGCCAAGCTCGGCAATGCCGCCTTCGTCGCCAAGGCCCCGCCCGAAGTGATCGAGGAACAGCGCGAGCGCAGTGAAGAGACCCAGCGCAGCCGCGGCCGCCTGGCCGAAGCCCTGGCCCGCCTCGCGGTCGGTGTCTGAGGTAACGGAAAGTAAAATCCTTGCACTGCAAAATCGCCCGACTCCGGTTTCGAGTGTCGGGAGGGTGCGATGGCCAGTGGCGGTGCAGGTGGTTCGCCGATCTATCGGGCGATGACGCCGCGCGCGCTGGCGGTCGCGGTCCTCGCGCTCGCCGCGGCAGCGATTTCCGTGGTGGCGCTCGACTGGCTGCTGCGGGTCCAGCACGGTGGCGGTGACGCCGCGGTGGAGGCGGCGGCCTTTTGGTCTTGGCTCGAAGTCGGCGCCCTCGCCTGTGTGGCGGCGGCGCTGGTCCAGTTGATCGCGGGGCTGCGCGGCAATCTGCCGGCGCTCGGCGTCGGCGATGCGGCTTGGCCGCCGCCGACCGTGGTCCTGTTCGCTACCCTGCCGGGGCTGAACATCGTCTTCGCCGGGCTCGTGATGATCGAGACCTGGCGGGCCAGCGACCCGGACCGCCCACAATCCCTCTTCGTCAATTGGCGGGCCTCGCCGGGGGGCGGAGCGGTGGCGATCTGGCTCGTCCTGCTGATCGCCGGCCTCTGCCTTCTGGTCCTGCCGTGGGCTTTGCTCGGCCTGGGCGCCCAGGGGGAGGCGCAAGGCCTGCTCGACGGCCCGCTGTTGATCAGCATCGGCCATCTCTGCCTGATCGCGTCCCAGGTCATGCTGGGCCCGCTCGCCGTGCTGCTGGCCCGGCGCCAGCATCTCCGCGCCGGGCGGCCCGATGTCGGTGCCCTGCCGGTCTGGTGATCAGGCCCAGGGCGTCGGTGGCGGAACCGCGCAGGGGCCCTCCATCTCGATGGTGGCGAAATCGGCCGGGCCGACGACTTCCAGATATTCCATGTCCGGCGAATAATCGAACAGGTAGTGCACGATGCCCGGGCGCTGATGCACGCAGTCCCCGGCGGAGACCAGGGTCTCCTTGTCCTCGTACATGAAACGGGCCCAGCCTTTCAGCATGATGACGATGTGGAAATCGGCGACATGGCGGTGCCACCCGGTGCCTTCGGTCGGCGGGACGTCGCTCGCCTTGACGAGCTGGGCGATCACCTTGCCGCCGGTCGCCGCGGCGATGCCGAGATCACGATAGAGGAAGAAGTCGCGCAGGCCCGCGCCCTGAAACTCGGTGTCGCCGGGCTTGACGTGGGAAAAGCTCGTGGCTGCATCGTCTGGCATGGGCACGCTCCGCACAGGTCACGGGGAACTGCCATCGATGGTCCCGAATCTGCCGCGATGCGGCAAGAATTATGGTGCGGTGCCGCGAAAAATTACGGGCGCAGGCAGGTGCTGAGGGCCTTCTTCGCGCTCAATCCGCTGGTCCGGCCCAGGCAGCGAGCGGTTTCCGCGTCCTCGCAGGTGAAGCGAGGGCCACCGTCGTCCATGCTGACATAGGCCCAGCCGGTGCTGCCGCGGGAATTGCGGCACATGGGCGTCCATTCGCGGTCGCCCTGGGCCCGCCAGGCGACGCGATAGCGCCACAGCCCGGGCAGGAAGGGATCGTTCGAGGCATCGATGATCGAATAGACCATGCCGCCCTCGTCGAAATCGGTACCGATGACCGCCCCGGCGTCGAGCTTCTTGCCGTCGACGTCGCCGGTCAGGCGGCCGTCCTGCACGGCGACGCCGTCCAGTGTCTCTGTCGCGGCGGCGGAACCGCTGAGTCCGGCGACGAGAACGAGGGGCATCAGCCACACCGAGCGGGTCGATCCGATCGCCTTTCTCCGCATGTCCATGGCCCCTCCGGCGTCAACGATCCGGTTACCATAACCGACGGGTCGATCAATTCTGTGATCAAGATCATCATCGCGGCAAGAACTGCTGGTGGCTGGCCGCGGTTTTTTCGATCGCCGCCGGCTCGGTCGGGATCTCGACATAGCGGACCTCGGCCCAAAGGGGGGCCAGATCGTCCCAATGGGGCGAATAGGGATTGCCCGATTCGCCGGTCGAAATCACGAAGCGCGAACGGTCGAGATCGGCCAGGTCGTAAATCGCGCGGTAGCCGGCGCCATGAACGGCGGCATAGGGGGTCGGCCCGCCGAAGCGCATGGCGGCACGCAGCAGCGTGTCGTCCCCGCCGGGAAGCGGCGGCGTGATCGCCGTCGCCCCGTCCAGCCCGGGCACGAAGCGGAACAGCGGGTGGCGCATGTCGGCGGCATGGGCGTGGTCCCAGCGCCAGTCGGCGGGGTCGCCGCCCTGCAGGGCGGCCAATTCGGTCAATGCGTCGTCCAGGGCGCCGCGTATTTGGGCCTCGCAGGTCTCGACGGCAGGTGTCGCGGGGTCGTCGCACCATTGGCTCTCCCCGCCCAGGACGGCGCGAAGCTGGAGCGGCCGAGGCCCGGCCCAGCCGATGAATTCGAGACCCAGGCGGCTCTCGAACAGGCGGCGGTTCACGGCCCGCGCCCAGGCGGTCAGGATCAGGGGCGCCGGGCTCTCCGCGCTCATGTGCCGGTCCCAGGATTTCAGCAAGTCGATCGCCGTCGCCGCGCGCCCCGTGGCCGGGCCGTAGAGCGCGATCAGCCGGTCGGTGAATTCGACCGCGAAGGGGGACAGCGTGTCGGCCTGACCGCGGGCGGCATCGTCCAGGCCGTAGCCCGCCGGCACCGCGGCCAGCAGTTCGGCCAGGCGGCCGGCGCGATAGGGCAGGTCGTAGTCCTTGCCGATGAAATAGGGGGCGTCCGGCCCGGTCACGGCATTGTTGGCGTTCAGCACCCTGCCGCTCGCCGGGTTGCGCACCTGGGGCAGGCCCTCGAAGGGCACGAAGCCGACCCAGTCGCCGGCACCGCTGGCCCCGTCGGCGGGCAGGCGGCCGTCGCCGCTCCGTCGGATCGGTACCAGCCCGGCGGAGACCATGCCGATGGTGCCCCGGTCGTCGGCATAGGTCAGATTCTGCTGCGGGCTCATGAAATTATGGGCGGCCGCCAGGAAATCGTCGGCATTGCGGGCGTCGATGAAGCCGAGCAGGGCCTGGGGCGTGTGGTCGCCCGGGATCAGCGCGGTATGGGCCAGCGCCAGGGCGGTGCCGGCCGGGCGCGGCAGGTCACCCGCCGGCATGTCGGAAATCACCGGGCCGTGGCGGGTCGTCCGCACCGTGATCGTCACCGGGGCGGCGAAGCGGACGTCGATCACTTCCTGGCGGGTCTCGAAGGGTTGCGGCCCGTCGGGGGTGAGGTAGCGGCCGGCATCCTGCGGGTCCGGCGTCTCGACAAAGAGATCGGCGGTGTCGCCCCCGGTGGTGGTCAGGCCCCAGGCGACATGGTCGTTATGGCCGAGCAGGGGGAAGGGCACGCCGGGCAGGGTGGCGCCGACCACATTCATGTCTGGCGCCGAGAGATGGGCGAGGTACCAGAGGCCGGGGGCCGCCAGGCCGAGGTGCGGATCGTTGGCCAGGATCGGCTTGCCCGTCGCCGTGTGGTCGCCCGCGACCGCCCAGGCATTGGAAGCCCCGGGGCCGATCGGCCCGGTCGACAATGCCGCCGCGGCCAGGGTGCGGTGCAGGGCCTCGTCCATGCCGGCGGCGGCGAAGTCCGGCAGGCGGGCGGCACCATCGGGCGCCGGGCCGCCGCCGACCGGCGGGGTCAGGAACTCCAGCGTCTCGCCGTCCAGGCGGGCGGCCAGGCGCGCGCGCAGGGCTTCGAGCTGCCAGTTGCCGGTCAGCATCAGGGCCATCATCTTGCCGACCAGCAGGCTGTCGACCGGCGTCCAGGGCGCCGGTTCCAGGATCAGCAGGGTGAATTCCGGCGGCAGCGGGCGGTCGCGCCCGGCGATCCAGCTGTTCACGCCGTCGGCATAGGCGGCGAGCGCCGCCTTCAGGTCGGGGCTCGCGGTCGCGTAATCCGCCTCGGCCGCGCGGGCGGCGCCGATCGTGCGGGCGTAAGTGTCCATCGGCAGGGCGGTCGCCCCCATCACCGCGGCCAGCTCGCCCCGGCCGAGGCGGCGTCCCAGTTCCATCTGGAACAGGCGTTCCTGGGCATGGAGGCGGCCCAGGGCGAAGAAGGCGTCGTGGCGATCGCGCGAAAGGATATGGGGAATTCCATGCGAATCGCGCACAATCCTGACAGGGCCGTGCAGGCCCGCCACCGACTGGTCATCCCGGTCGTCCGGCACCGACCGGACGAGCCACAGGGCGATTGCGACCCCTGTAACCACCAAGGTCGCCACCAGGGCCATGAGCGTCCAGGAAATCCATCCGAAAATCTTGCGCATCGGCCTCATAGACCCAATTCCTCGTATTATTTTTATGTGACGCCACAAAATCCGGGGGACAGAGGCGAGCGGCGGCGCTTAGAATAATCACGTTGTGTTCGAGGTGAAAAGGCTAACGACCCTGACCGCTTCCTGCCACATCTCACCCCCGATCCCCGCCGTCGCGATGGCATTTGTCGCGATCTGCGTGACGAGCGATGACGAGCCGCCCTTTGTTGGCGGCTTTTTTATTGCCCGCACACCGGCGACGGAAGGCGGTGACTGCTTGCCTCTCTTCCCTGCTTCGAGGAGTGCCGCATGACCAAACGAGCCACCCGCACCAAATCCCAGGCCGATGCCCACGACGGCAAGATCCGCACATTGTTTCAGGACACGGCGAGCTGGGACCCGGTGGAGGAGGACGATCGCGAGCAGCGCTACGTCCGCAAGGTCCGGCCGCAGAGCGACAACCAGCGCCTGCTGATCGAGGCGATCCAGAGTCACAACCTGACCCTGGCGCTCGGCCCCGCGGGCACGGGCAAGACCTATCTCGCCATCGCCCAGGCGGTCGAGGCGCTGGAGGCGGGTAACGTCAATCGTATCGTGCTGTCGCGCCCCGCGGTCGAGGCGGGCGAAAGCCTGGGCTACCTCCCGGGTGACATGCACGAGAAGCTGGCGCCCTATCTCCAGCCGCTCTACGACGCCCTGAACGAACGGCTCGGGGCCAAGCGGCTGAAGGCCTATCTGGCCAACGGCTCGATCGAGATCGCCCCCGTCGCCTTCATGCGCGGGCGCACGCTGAACGGCGCCTTCGTGGTGATCGACGAGGCGCAGAACTGCACCTATGCCCAGATCAAGATGCTGCTGACCCGGCTCGGCTGGCATTCCACCATGGTGCTGACCGGGGATCCGGACCAGAGCGATCTCCTCGAAGGCCTGTCCGGCCTCGCCTCGATCGCGGTGAAGCTCGAAGTGGTGCCGGGCATCGCTGTCGTCCGCCTGTCCGACCGGGACATCGTGCGTCACCCGCTGGTCGCTTCCATGCTGGGCGTGCTCTGAACCTTCGGTTAGTCTCCCCTCGCAAAACGAGGGGAGACGCCGAATGGCGCGCGAACGCGAATTCCTGGAAGACTTCGAAGTTGGCGAGACGATCGTCTCGCCCGGCCGCACGATGACCGAGGCGGACATCGTGAATTTCGCCGGCCTGACCGGCGACTGGCACCCGATCCATACCGATGTGACCTTCGCCGCCAATACGCCCTTCGGCGAGCGCATCGCCCACGGCATGTTGGTGCTCTCGATCGGCTCGGCGCTCAGCCTCCGGCTCGGCCAATATGCGGTGCTGCCGAAGACGTTTCTCGCCTTCTACGGCATGGAAGGCGTGCGTTTCACGGCGCCGGTGAAGATCGGCGACACGATCCGCAACGAGGTCGAGATCGTCGGCCTCGAGCCGAAGGACGAGTATCGCGGCATCGTCATCTCGAAGGCGCGGATCAAGAACCAGCGCGACGAGGATTGCTGCGTCTATACGACCAAGATCCTGTGCTGCCGCCGGCCGGCGTGACGGCGCAGCTCATTCGACGGGACATCGGTCCTTAGTCGTCATCGCCGGGCTTGACCCGGCGATCCACGTCTCTCGGCCCGGGGCGCGGTGTTCTCGTGGATGGCCGTGTCGAGCACGGCCATGACGAGAGAGGGGGCAGTCGGTGCGCTGGCGCAACGCCCGCCCGTGTCCCGGCCCGCCGCTCAGGCGGCGTCGTTGTAGGCGATACCCTTTTCGGCCAGCAGGGCCTGCAGTTCGCCGGTCTGATACATTTCGCGCACGATGTCGCAGCCGCCGATGAATTCGCCCTTCACATAGAGCTGGGGGATCGTCGGCCAGTCGGAGAAGCGCTTGATGCCTTCGCGGAGCGAGGGGTCGGAGAGCACGTCGAAGCCCTTGAACTTCACGCCGAGGCGGCCGAGCACCTGCACCACGGCAGAAGAAAAGCCGCACTGCGGGAAGATCGGCGTGCCCTTCATGTAGAGGACGACGGCGTTTTCGTCGATGTCGCGACGGATGCGATCGAGGACTTCTTCACTCATGGGCGTACTCCGGGGCTCCGCCGGGGCGGAGAAAATGGGGCGATAGCAAAAACTAGTGCGGGGCGCCGCGTCACGCAAGGGATGCCGGTTGACGCAGGGGATACGGTGCAATTCGCGCCGTGCATGATTGTCTCGGCGCGCCGCCTCCCGCATGATCGGCGGCGGGGGCGGACGTGACCGGCGCAGGGGGCGCCGGCCGGTCCGCACCGAAGGGGAGTGTCTGATGTTCGACGTGAATACTTGGCTGCGCTTTGATGAATTTCTCACGCCGAAGGTGGTGAAATTCTTCTATTTTCTGGGCTTGGTCGGCGTGGCGTTGGGCTTTCTCGGCAATCTTCTGGCCGGGCTCGGTGTCTTCGGCACGGGATTCAGCCTTCTCGGCGTGCTGCTGTCCTTCGTGATCTTGGTGGTGGGCGTCATCGGCGTCCGCATCGGCTCCGAAATGGTGTTGCTGGCCTTCGAGACCTTCCGTCGTCTGGGTGAGATCCGCGACCGCCTGCCGCCGGCCCGCTGAGCCTTCGCCCGGCCCGGCATCGCCGGACCGGGCGTCGCCTCAGACGACGCGGATATTCTTGAACTGCCAGGGATCTTCGCGGTCCAGGTCTTCCGCGAAGAGTTCCTCGCGCTGGTGGAGCGGCGTCCAGTCGGTGAAGACGCCGACGCGCGGGCCCCAATAGGGCGCCACGATCTCGAGACAGCGCTTGAAGTCCATCTCTTCGGGTTCGACCAGGCCGGCGCGCGGGTTTTCCAGCGCCCAGATCATTCCGGCCAGCACAGAGGAGGTCACCTGCAGCGAGGTCGCGTTGTTGTAGGGCGCCAGCTTGCGCGCGGTAGCGACCTCGAGGTGGGAACCCAGCCAATAGGCGCCCTTGGCGTGGCCCGCCAGCAGCACGCCCAATTCGTCGATGCCGGAGACGATCTCGTCCATCATCAGGCGCTTGCTGGCTTGCATATGCCAGTTCTTGCCCGCGAGTTCGTGGACAGAGAGCACGGCATCGTCGCAGGGGTGATAGGCATAGTGGCAGGTCGGGCGGTAGACCACCGCCCCGTCCTGCTCGACGGTCAGATAGTCGGCGAGCGAGATCGCCTCGGAATGGGTGATCAGGAAGGCGTGGAAGGGGCCTTCGTTGGGCGTCCAGCTGCGCACCTGGACCGAGGCGCCGGGCCGCTTCAGATAGATCGCCGAACCCGTGCCGAAGGCGTGGCGCGCCCCGTCGGCCGGGAAATGGCGCTCGTGCGCGCCCCAGCCGAGCTCGGCCGGCTGGCAACCTTCGCCGACGAAACCGTCCACCGACCAGGTATTGACGAATTCGCCGATCGCCTTCGGCCGGTCGGCCTTCTGGGTGTCGCGTTCGGCGACATGGATCACCTTGATTCCCAGGCGATGGGCCAGCGCCGCCCAGCCGGCGCGGTCCGCCGGCGGCTCGACCGTCTCGCCGCAGGCGGCGGCGATGTCCAACATGCCCTGTTTCACCAGGTGGCTGACATGGCCCGGATTGGCGCCGTGGGTCAGCACCGCAGTCGGCCCGCCCGGATATTTCGCCTTGAGCGCCAGCGCCTTGGCGCGCAGGCCATAGTTCGAGCGCTCGGATTCGGACAGCCGCGTGTCGGTATAGCCGCCGGCCCAGGGCTCGATGCAGGTGTCGAGATAGAGGGCACCCGCTTCCTGCGCCAGTTCGACCAGGGCGAGCGACGAGACGTCGACCGAGAGATTGAGCAGGAAATCGCCCTCGGCCAGCAGCGGCTCGAGGATCCGGCGGTAGTTTTCGGGAGTCAGCGGCTCCTGGATGAAGGTCACGCCGAATTCGGCGGCTTCTGTTGCCCCCTTTTCCTCGGCCGTGACGATGGTGATCTGCTCCGCCGAAAGGTCGATATGGCGCAGGATCAGGGGCAGAACGCCCTGGCCGATCGAGCCGAAACCAACGATCACGAGCCGTCCGGCGAATGCCGCGTGCTTGGTGGGGCGGTCCATGGTCATCGTTCTCCTGAAAGTCGAGCGTAAAGCGCGGAGGCTATAGCCGGTTATGGCACCCAATGTAAGGTTTGGATTGCGTTGAGGGGGAATGGCAGGTTCGATTTTGAACAATGCCACGTTGAAATGTGCGCCGATCATGAGAAGAGTCGCGCAAGCGTAAAAGAATATCAGAACAACGACGATCGATCCGAGACTGCCGTATGTGACATTATAGTTACTGAGGTTGCGCAAAAACAACGAGAAGAGGCCGGCCGCGGTGATCCAGCCGATCGTGGTCAATATGGCACCGGGCAGCACGAGGCGAATCTTCAATCGCCGGGCCGGCAGCAGCCAGTGGGTGAAGACCAGCGAGACAAGCACCATCAGCGTGCCGGTGCCATAGCGCGCAATGTCCCACAGCGGCCGGCTCCAGGATTTCGGAGCAAAGGGCTTCACCAGCCAGTCCCACACCTGCGGCCCCAGAATGACGGCGAAGGAAATACCGATCATCACGACGGCGCCCAGCAGGACCAGGCTCATGTGCAGGGCATAGACCAGCACGATGTTGCGGTGCTCGACCGCGGCATAGGCGCGGTTCAGGGCGACGCGGACGGCCGCGACGCCATTGCCGGCCGACCAGACGGCGACCACGATGCCGATCGTCAGCACGTCCGACTTGTGGCCGGAGAGCAGGACCTGGCGCACCGCAGGGGCCAGCGTCTTGGCCACGTCCTCGGGCATGAAGGTGAACAGGGTCTGCACCGCCCGCTCGGCGCTGCCGTCGGTGCCGAGGCCACCGGCCACGGCCGCCAGTGCCATCAGGAAGGGGAACAGGGCGAGCAGGCCGGAAAAGGCCAGATAGGCGGCGAGGTGGGTGGCGTCCTCGCGGCTCGCCCGCAGCAGCGCGTGGACGAGCGCCTTGCCCACCCGGCCGACAAGCAGTACCGGGGCCATAATCAGACCCAACCAGGGCCCCGGGGCTGTCCGGGCTGCCTTGGCGCCCGCGTGCTCCGTTTCGATCTCGACATCGGCCATGATCGTCTAGGAATGCCGGTCCGGGTAACCAATGGTCAAGAGATCGTTGTGCATAAAGGATCTGTCGTCGCGAACGGGCTCGCGCGCGCGGTGTAGGGGACGACGAGGCATGGCGGAACTGGTGGAGCGCAATCTGGTCTGGGAGGTGCTGGTCCTGCGTGACGGGCGGTGGAATGTCGTGGAAATCCACGACAGCCGCGAGGATGCGCTGGCCGACGCCGAACGCCGGCGTTCCGGCCAGAGCGGCGTCAAGGTGACGATCGAACGCTACGACCCCGAGAGCCGCACCTATATGTCGACCACGGTCTGGGAATGGATCGCGCCGGTGAAGTCCCGTTCCGCCGGTACTACCAAGGCCTGGCCGGACGTGACGATCGCTCGCCCGGCGGCGCGCGAGCCGGCGCGGCGATCCTGGTGGCGACGGCTGTTCGGCCGGCGTTAGGCCGCCGTTAACCGCGGCGCGTCGATGATCGCCGCATCGAGACGAGGATTCGGATCATGGCCGAGGCAGCGATCAAGGACCGCAACCCCCAGCAGCGCAGCGCCGCCGCCGAGCAGCGCCAATTCGTGACCATGACCGTGGCCGGCCAGCAGTTCGGCCTGCCCATCCTGGATGTGCATGACATCGTGGTGCCGGAAAAGATTACCCCCGTGCCTCTGGCCGCGCGCGAGGTTGCCGGGCTGATCAACCTGCGCGGCAAGATCGTGACCGCCATCGACATGCGCGAAGTGCTGCGCGTGCCGCCCATGACCACGGGCCAGAAGCGGGTCGGCGTCACCGTTTCCCACAAGGGCGAGACCTATACCCTGCTGGTCGATTCGGTGGGCGAGGTGATCGAACTGGACAGCCGCAATTTCGAAGCCAATCCGCCGACCCTGGATGCCCGCTGGCGTGCACTCGCCGACGGTGTGTTCCGCCTGGAACAGGGCCTGCTCGTCGTCTTGAAGATCGACCGCATCATGGACATCGGCGCCTGAGCGCAGCTCGTCGCCGAAGCCCTCTCCCCACGGCGGGGGAGGGCTTTTTTGCTGCCTCGCGTTGTCAGCGTCCTTCGCGCCACCAGGCGGCCAGCATGACCCCGAGGACGAGGACGACGGCGAGCGTCGCCGGCAGCAGCGAGACCTGGGTCACCGCGGTCACCTCATAGGCGCCGTTGCGGCGAAGCCCGATCCAGCCGCTGCCCGCGGCGCTGCGGCCGGAGCCGACCTGGCGCAGGTCCGGCACACCGTCCTCCGACAGGAAGCGCGTGCTGCCGCCCGATGCCGTGGCCAAGGGGCCGAGCGGGCCCAGGCTGGCGCGGACGTCGGCCATCTCGCGCCCGCCGGTGTCGCCGACCGCGACCGAAACCACCCTCGTGCCGTCCGAGACATGCCACAGGCCCTGTTCCTCGGCCGGAATGCTCGCGGTGGCGGCGCCGTCCTCGTGATCGTCGAGGCGGAGCGTGCGCACCTTGCCGGACGGCGCCTCGACCTGGACCGGCGGCGGTTCGGGCTTCAGGCTGCGCCGCTCGATCTCGATCGTGCCGTCGTGGGCGACGGCGCGCAGGTCCTCTTCCTCGAGGTCGGGTTCCTGCATCGACCAATGCGCGATCCGGCGTAGCAATTCCGCCTGGGGCCCGCCGCCGTCGAAGCCGCGCTGCCAGAGCCAGGCTTCGTCCGAGGCGAGGAGGGCGACCCGGCCCCGGCCGACGCGGTCGAGGATCAGCAGCGGCCGGTCGCCCGCCCCGGTCATCACCACGGTGCCGGAATGGACTTCGAGGTCGGACATGCGGAGCCACCGGCCCCAGGTCGGCTGGCCGCCGCCGCGCCCGGAATCGGGCAGCAGGGCGGTGACCGGATGGCGCTTGCCGGCGGTCGTCAGGGTCGGGCGGAATTCCTGCTCGATGTCGGGGCCGCGCGGGCGGGCGGGCAGGATCTCGGCCAGCGTGCTCTCGTAGAGGTTCAGGGGCGCGTCGGCCTCCGGGCTCGCGGCGATCATCAGGGCGCCGCCGTTTCGCACATAGTCCGCGACATTGGCCAGGTAATTGGCCGGCAGGATGCCGCGCTGGCGGTAGCGGTCGAAGATCACCAGGTCGAATTCGGAGAGTTTCTCCTCGAACAATTCGCGGGTCGGGAAGGCGATCAGCGAGAGTTCCATCACCGGCGTGCCGTCCTGTTTCTGGGGCGGCCGCAGGATGGTGAAATGGACGAGGTCGACGGAGGGATCGGACTTCAGGATGTTGCGCCAGACC
>NZ_JBAZKR010000034.1:0-43044 GCF_041650655.1 Zavarzinia sp. | reverse complement strand
AGGTCTGCAGGTAATGCTCGCCCGGCTTGGCCGCCCAGGCGCGCATGCCGCTGTCGAGCTTGCGGACTTCCATGACGGCGTTTTCCGCCGGATCGAAATTGACGCACCAATAGTAACCGTTGCCGCCCATATAGATGAGCCGGCCGCCTTCCGCGACGTAATCCTCCTGCGCGTCCAGCATCCGTTCCGAGACATATTCGGGATGCGTGCCGGTCAGAACGCAATTGTAGGGCTTCAGGGCCTCGACCCCTTCCCGGTGCAGGTCGTCGTCCGTGATGAAATCGCAGTCATAGCCGCAATGCTCGATCCAGGCCGTGATCGACAGATCGGCCGGGAACTGCCACGGCGCCCCCATCCACGAATTGCGGAACTTCGGGCGCATGTTGATGATCGGCCGCTTCCACGAGGTGAAGCAGACGCCGGCGCCATCCTCATAGCTGTTATAGGTCGAGAGGCCATATTCGCGGTGTTCGTAGGTTTCGATCTCGACATCCGAAATGATCGGCGGCTGGCCGGTCATCGGCTGCACGATCTGAGCGTCGAAGGCCAGCGTCTCATTGGCATAGGCGAGATAGCTGGCGGTCGGCACCAGGAAGCACAATTTGGCGGTCGGCCGGGCCTGGCGGACGAAGAAGACGACATATTCTTCGGCGATGCCCCGGCCCGGCCCGACGCGCAGGCGGAAAGCATAGGCCCCGGCCTTGAGACCGGGCGGAATCTCGACCGTCTTGGTCACCGCCCAGCCGCAGTCGGTGACCGCGTCCGGGTGGAATTCGATGCCGCCGAATTCCTGTGGGGCCAGGCGGAAGCAATCGTTCTTGCCGTTCCAGTTCCAGCCGGTCATGCCGCGCACCGGATGGTTCACCCCCCGGGTCTTCAGCCGATAGGGACCGGTATCGACGACATCATGGCCGATGCCGTCCTCCGTATAGCCGGCGGCGGTGTCCCAATAGGCGACGAGGCCGTCGGCCGGCGGCAGGTGTCCGGCCTTCACGCCGTCCAGTTCCGCGCGGGTCAGCACCCGTTCCGAAATGAAGGGGCGGTCGATCTTGCCGGCATAGAGATCGCCGACGAAATCGCCGCGCAGCGTGTGATGATCCCGGGCGCCGCCGATCAGGAAGGGCACGTCCGCCGGATTGAACTGGGCGAAGCGGAGGCGGGCCTGAACATGGGAGGCGAAGTCATAGGGGGTCGTCCGCCCGATCAGGGAGTTGTACCGGTTGAGAACCCCTTCCTGATAGAGCGTCGCGGTCTTCGTCACGGCGTCGAAGCTGACACCGACCAGATACCAGACATGCTTGATCAGCGGCATTTCCGCGGTGACGTAATCGACCTCATCGCCGCCGCCGACCCAGAACTCGAGATAGCCGTCGGGATTGATGCCGAGGGCGAAACCCTTGTTGTTCTCGGTATCCCAGCGCCCCATGATGGTCTGCCGGGCGCCGCGCTTCGGCAGCGAGGGCCAGATGAAGGCCGCCATCGACAGCGTGCCGTCGAGCTTCAGGTGCTGCTCCGGGTCCGCCACCGTCAGGAAATTGCCGAGCTGCGTGAACTGCTTCTTCACCGCCCAGCGCCCGTTCGCCGGGTGGGGAATTTCCTGTTCGATGTAACCCGGTCCGGCCTCGGTGTTGCTGTCGCCGTGGATCAGGCGGACGAGCTGGGCATCGGCGAAATCCGCACCGTCGCAATTGACGTGGACGGCGATTTTTTCGCCCTGTTTGACCGACAGCCGGTCGGTATATCCGAAGATCTTCTGTTCAGCCATCTTGCCTACCCATCAAATCGTTGATCTTGCGCAGGAAAATCCCGTGAAGGCCGGCCGCCGGATCGGCATAGTCGGTGCCGTCGACCGCGACCGGCGGGTGTCCCGGCCTGGGGATGTCGGTGATGCGATAGCGGCCGTCGGGCATGAGCCGCAGGGCGTATTGCTGGTCGATCGGCAGGTTCTTGAAATAGAACATCAGGCGGCCGAGCGCTTCGCTCCGGTGCTGGGCGTGCGGATCGCGGCGGTGCTCTTCGATCAGATCGGGCGTGATGACACGCTTCAGATAACGCCGCGTCTTGCTGTCGAAATATTCACGGACGGCGAGTTCGCCGTTGACCGGATTGGGGTCGAGTGGCTCTGTCATGGGCGGCGGGCCTCCGGACGATGACGGTTGCACGGCATCACGATTCCATCAGGTCGTGGACGCGGCGGACGAAGATCGCGTGATAACCATCGCCGACCGTGTCGTATTCGCGGTCCTCGACCACCCGGGGCGAGACGCCGCGGTGACCCGAAAAGGCGATGATCTTGTAGCGGCCGGTCTCGAGATTGCGTTGAAGAGCGTATTTGTCGTCCATGGGCGCACGCCGGAAATACATGAGCAGGCGTTCGAGCGTGGCGCTGTGCTGGCCGAGCGGCTGCTGGCGGTGTTCCTCGATGATTTCCGGGCAGATCAGGGTCTTCAGGTAATCCCGCTGCATCTTGTCGAAGCGCAGGAAATAGACCTCGTCCTTGTTGTCGCGTTCGGTCGCTTCCTCGGGCAGGGCTTCACCGCCCTTTTCCGAGCGCATGGAGCGCCATTCGCCGCGCTTCTTGTCGCGCCAGGCGTTGAACTGCTTCTTGATGCCGAAGTAGCCGTTGTTGGTGAACAGCACGACCCCCAGCATGATCAGGCCGATCAGGAACAGCCGCGCCGGGCCGAGGTCGATCAGCACCTTGTCGAGGAAGGTGACCACCAAGGTGCCGAGGATGGCGCCTTCGGCCTTGCCGATGCCGCCGATGGTGACCATGGCGAGGCCGAGCAGCACGGTATCGAAACTGAAGATCGAGAAGGCGGTGCCGCGATAGAGGGTGGCATAGAAGCCGCCGATGAAGCCGAGCGCCGCCGAGGTCACGACGAAGATGATGATGCGCGCCCGGCGATAGTCGACGCCGCAGGCTTCGGCGAAGGCTTCGCGCTTTTCCGGCGCCATGCGCAGGATCCGGCCCAACTGCTTGCCGTTGATGAAGCGGAAGAGGAAGAGCACGGCGCCCAGCAGCAGGAAGGCGGAATAATAGGAGAGCAGCGATTGCGCCTCCGGCGACCAGCTATCGGGCACGAAGCTCTGGGCGCCGTAAAGCCCGCCGGAGGACGCGCCGAAAATCTTCGACGTGGTGAAGAAGACCCGGCAAAGCTCGTTCAGGCCGAGGGTGAGCAGCGCGTAATAGAAGCCGTCCAGGCGCAGCGCCGGAATGGCGATCACCGCCCCCATGGCAAGGCCGAGGAAGGCCCCCCCCACCGGCAGCACATACCAGGGCAAGCCCCATTGGATGGAGAGATAGGTGGTGACGAAGGCCGAGACCCCGACCACCGCATAAGTGGCCAGGGTGAAGATCGAGGCGGTGCCCAGCACCAGTGTCCAGCAGACGTTGATCGCGGCGAAGATGCCGAAGATCGTGCCGGCCGAGAGCAGCGTATTATAGACCGAGGCCGGGAAAACGGCGGGGCCGATGACGAGCAGCGCCAGGCAGATCGCCCAATAGATCGGGCGCCGGTCCTGAATCTTCTTTTCGGCCTTCAGGGTCTTGCGGTTATAGAGCCCCTTGATATGCAGGACGTTCCGACGGGTCGGCCACCAGCGCCGCCGACGCCACAGCCGCTGGCCGTGGTTCGGCCAGATGACGTAATGCTTCAGCCGGCCGACCTTGAAGGTCTTCGCCTTGAATTTCGTATGGGCACGCCAGGTATCACCGGCGTCGGGCGCCGCGACGGACGTCAGTTCCGGATTGCCCTGGTCCTGGCCCCAGGGCTCGAGGGGGTTGTGCCAGGTGATGGGCCGGGGCTTGTCGGTCATTGTTCACGAGCCTTGTCAAGAAGTCCCGAAATGCCGCGCGGGCGCACGATCAGGATCATGATGATGACGAGGAACTGGGTGATCAGGACATATTGCCCGCCGAGGAAACGGGACGTCGCCGCTTCGGTCAGACCCAGGATCATCGCGGCGATCACCGCCCCCTGGACCGAGCCGAGGCCGCCGCAAAGCGCGATGCTCACCCCCTTGATGAGCGGCGTCAGGCCGCTGAAGGGCGCGATGTAATAGGTCTGCGACAGCAGGATGGAGGCGAGCCCCGCCATGGCGCCCGTCATCGCCATCACATAGATGCCGGTCGAACGGATACCGATGCCGACGATGGAGGCCGCATGGGGGTTCATCATCATGGCGCGGATCTCGAGGCCCCGTCTGCTTCCCTTCATCCAGGCGACGACGAAGCCGAGCATCAGGATCGAACAGCCGACGATGCCGATCTTGTCGGACGTCAGCGCCATGCCGGCGATGTCGAGCTGCCAGGACCCGAAGAGTTCCGGCAGGGATTTCGCCCTTGGCCCGAACTGCATGAGCAGGGCCTGGGAGCCGATCAGACTGATCGCCAGGGTCCCGATCATGCCGCGCGTGGTGAAATTGGGCTTGTCGTGCAGGGGAATGAAGACGATGAGACAGATGAGGACACCGCCGACGGCGCCGCCGATCAGCCCGGCCGCCGCGATGATCGGCGGCCATTCGGAGACATTCTGGGCGACGACCCAGGCCCAGAAGCCGGCGAAGGAAAAGACGAAGCCATAGCCGAGGTTGATCAGCCCCAAGCTCGACCAGGTGATGGAGACGGCGACCGCGATCAGCCCGTAGATCGAGGCGATGACGATCGCATTGATGAGAATTTGGACGATTTCCATGGAACCTGCCCCGTTCAGCCGATGCCGAGCGTGGTCGAAGCCTCGCCCTTCAGTTTGCCGGCATGCATGCCGATCACCCGGTCGACCCGGCCTTCCAGCAGGGCGACATTCTGCTCGGCGATGAACATGGCGCTGTCCTTCAGGTCGATCGCGAGCAGCGCTTCCATCACGCTCTGCCCGATCTTGGGGGCGAGCCCCAGCGACGGCTCGTCGACCAGATAGAGCTTGGCATCGGTCATCAGGCCGCGCCCGATCGAGACCATGCGCCGCTCGCCCCCGGACAGACGGCCGACCGGCGTCTTCATCAATTTGCCCAGGGCCGGAAAGAGGTCGAGCACCTTCTCCTTGCGCTGCTTGCGGTCACGCCAGGCGTCCTTGGTGAAGGCGCCTGAATCGAGATGTTCCTCGACCGTGAGGCCGGTGAAGATCTCGTCGCCCTGGGGCATGATCGCCAGGCCCTTGCGCACGATCTGGTGGGTGTAACGCCCGGCGCCCTGGCTGCGCGTGCGGCCGATCTGGACGCCGTTCAGCAGGATCGAGCCGCGCTGCCAGCCGGTGAGCCCGGCGATCGCATAGATCAGCGTGGTCTTGCCGTGGCCGTTCAACCCGACGATGCCGAGCCTTTCGCCGGAGCGGATCACGAGGTCCAGGTCGTGAATGACCCGAAGCGGGCCATAGCCGGCGGAAAGCCCCTCGATTTTCAGAACTTCTGTCATCGTGTTCCCCTCCGCTTTCTCAATGCGCCTCGAAATAGGCGGCACGGACGGCGGGGCTCTTGATCACGTCGGCGAGATTGCCTTCGGCGATGACCTCGCCCGCGTCCATCACGATCACGCGGTCGGCGATGGAATCGAGGAGTTCGATGCGGTGCTCGACGATCAGCACGGCGACATTCATCTCCTTCGACAACATGCGCAGGATCTGGTCGATCTCGTCGATCTCTGCGTTGATCAGGCCGGCGGCCGGCTCGTCCATCAAGAGGACGCTCGGCCGGCGCATCAGAAGATTGGCCATCAGCAGCTTGCGCCGCTCGAATGTCTTCAACTGGCTGTTGGCGCGGTCATAGGGCGTGGTGAAATGAACGAGGTTGGCGCCATATTCGGCGTCGAAGCGCGTCAGATAGGGCCGGAAGGCCTGGCGTGCCGCCTTGAAGGTCTCACCCACGGTCAGGTCCTCGCAGACGATGGGCGTCTGATAGGTGCGGCCGATGCCGAGACGGGCGCGCTCGAACAGCTTCAGGGGCGTGATGTCGCGCCCCTTGTAGGTGACGCGGCCCTTCTTCGGCTGATAGCGGCCCGACAGGATTTCGAGGAGGCTGGTCTTGCCCGCCCCATTGGGGCCGATGATGCCCAGCACCTCGCCCGGCCGCAGGTCAAAGCCGATGTTCCTGAGCACCTCTCGCCCGCCCAGGTCGAGCGAGAGGCTTTCACAGGAAAAGATCGGCGTGTCGCTCGATCCAGCCATCGCGGCTCAGTTCCACCACGGGGCGGCGACGAGCTTCGATTCCGCGATCTCGTTCGGCCAGATGATCTTGTGCGCGCCGCCTTGGACCTGAACGTAGAGCTGGGACATGCCCTTCTCCAGGTCGGTCGACTGGTTGCCGAAGCCGTTGTCCGGGAAATGCAGGGCTTCCTGCAGATCGTTCTTCATGTCGATCAGGCCGCAGACCCCGCGATAGGGATTGTTGCGGATCCAGGCGATGTTGGCGGCAAAGTCTTCCGGCTTGCCGGTCGCTTCCCAGGCCAGCTTCAGGTAGTGGATGATGTCATAGCCGTTGCCGGTGTAGACGAGGCCCATGTTTCCCTCGAACTCGGGGAAGCGGGAGACGTATTTCTTGCGGAATTCCTGACCGCGCGCGTCGCCATAGACGCCGAGGGTGGTCGACCAGCAGAAGCCTTCGGTCGCCTTGCCGCCGAGTTCCAGGAACTCCGGCTGCGACGGGCCATACTGCAGATAGACCAGCGAATTCTCGACCGGATTGGCCCTGAACTGCTTGCAGAAGGCGGCATATTCGGCGGCCACCCAATGGTCGATCATGATGGCGCCGGCATCGACCTCCTTCAGGCGCTGGATGACCGGGCCCCAGTCGTTCACCGGGTACTGGATGTCCGTCACCGCCGCCAGTTCAAAATCGAGCTTGGGGATCGACTCCCGGGCCGCCTTCAGGATGGTCTGGCAGTAACCGACCTGTTCCGCGACGATGTGAATCTTGCGGTTCTTCGGCTTCCAGGCGCCGGTCGTCTCCATGGCCTTCAGCCAAAGGGGATAGGTCCAGCCATAGTTCACTTCGGCCGGACAGGTTTGCAGCATGTGGCTGTATTTGACCGGATCGGCCTTGAAGGCTTCCGTCGGCAGGCGCTGGGCGTTGCCGTTCAGATAGGGGCATTTGTATTTGGCCGACTCGTCCATCGCGGCGATCGGTGCGAAGACGAAGGAGTTGGAGATCGCCAGCACCTTCTTGTCGATACAGGCGGCGATCGCCTGGCGGCAGCTCTCCGGCGACAGCTTGTCGACGTCCGGCACATAAAGCTCGATCTCGCGCCCCAGCACGCCGCCGGCCGCGTTGATCTCCTCGACCGCCAGCTTGGTGCCGTTCAGGTGGTCCGTATCGTCGGCCACGCCATAGGGGGTCGACAGCGACGACGGCACGCCGACCAGCAGCTTGTCGCTCATCCCGCGCGCGATATAGGGCGCCGCGAAGGTCATGGCGACGCCGCCCGCGCCGATCTTCAGCGCGGATCGCCGCGTTATCGAAGGCTTGTGGCCGCTCAGTCCCGCCTTAGCCCCAGATGCTTTCGTCATGGCGATTCATCTCCGTGATGGTCGGTCGATTCGGAATTATCGTTTCATCTAGATTCAGCGAGATTCGGGGTTGGCACCCCTCGCCTCTTGCCGCCTGGACCAAGGCTAAGAAGCAATTCGCGTAACTGTCAATTAATTATCTATACCGAGGATAAATTTTTATGCTTCCATTCTAACGAAGCGTCTAGACATCACCGAAGAGGTAAACGCATGAAACGTCTAGCTGTAGCGCCCTGCACCTCCCCCTTCCTGGCCCCGGCGCCGGCTTCGGCCGTTGCCACGGTGGCCGGTCCGCTATAGATGGATGCATGTGGTGAAAATAACGGCAGACGTCCGGGGCAACCGGATGGGCCCTTCGAGGAAACATGAGCGTTCCCTTGTCCAAGCTGGATGAGCCCGCAGCGGCCGTTCCACCGATGACCATCCTGATCGCGGATGACCATTGGGTGGTTCGGGAGTCTCTGCGTCAGGTCGCGCGCAGCCTCGGCGCGAACGGCGACGTGGAGGAAGCGGCGAGCTTCGACGAGGCGCTGAGCGCGCTCGAGCGCAATCCGACGATCGGCCTCGTCATCATTGATCTGGTCATGCCGGGCTTCCGGGATTTCGAGGGGCTGCAGGTTCTCCGCAACCGCTTCCCGGCCGTGCCCGTGGTCATCGTCTCGGTCTATGAAGACCCGGAACATGTGCTGGAAGCGATCCGCCACGGCGTCGTCGGCTATATTCCGAAGTCCTATGGCCCGTCCGAGATCAAGCACGCCTTGAGCCGGGTGATGGCGGGAGAGGTCGCCTTTCCGCGCGATATCCTGACCAGGGCCCACGGCCCGGCGGAAGGCGCCGACGGAAGGCGCGGCAGCCGCGACCAGACCCCTGCCCCGTCCGTGCAGGCGACGGACATGCCACCGGGCTTCGCCCAACTGACCCGGCGCGAGACCGAAGTCCTCGCCGCCCTCGGCAAGGGTGTCTCCCTGCAGGCGATCTCCTCCGACCTGGACATCAGCCGGCAGACCGTGCGCGTCCACCTCGGCAATGCCATGAAGAAGCTGAACATCGCCACGCGGGAGGCGATTATCCGTCTCGCGGTCGAGAATGCCGACTATCTGAGCCGGGCCTCGGACGCGGATTGACGATGCCCGAGTCCGCGGACCGCGATATCGCCGAAGACGCCACGAAAGACATGAAGGCCCGGGCCTTTGAAGCGCTCGGCCATGGTCTCGCGGTCTGGGACGGCGACTTGGGACTGGTCACGTTCAATACGGCCTTCGGGCATCGTTTCGCCGGGCTCATCGGCGGCATTACCCACGGCATCTCCCAAGATTCCCTGATCGCGGCGCTCGAAACCTCCGGGCTGCTGGTCCAATCCGAACCGGCGGCCGAGGAGCCGGGCGCGCCGCCTCGCCTCGGCCCGCTCGACGGGCTGACCATGATCTTCACGGACGGGCAAGTCCTGCGCGGTGAATGCCGGCCCATGGCGGGCGGCGGCAGCGTCAGCCTCTTCGTCGACATCAGCGCGAGCTGGCGCACCCAGCGGGCGCTCGAAAAGGCGCGCGACACGGCGGCGGCGGCGGATCAGAGCAAGTCCCGCTTCCTCCGCGCCGCCAACCACGACCTGCGCCAGCCGCTCGCCTCGCTCAAGATCCTGATCTATTCCTGCCTGTCCGCCACGTCGGAGCAGGAGCGCATCGAGGCGTTACACGCCATGGATGTCTCGGCCTCGATCATGGAGGACCTGCTGGGCGCGCTGCTCAACATCGGGCAGTTGGACGCGGGCAAGGTCGAGCCGCGCATCCAGACCTTCCAGGTTTCGACCGTCCTGGACCGCCTGCGCGTCCAATTCGCCCATCTCGCCAGGGAAAAGGGCCTGGACCTGCGCATCATGCCTTCGAAGGCCGCCATCGAGAGCGACCGCGCGCTCCTGGAACGGATCCTGTCCAATTTCGTCGGCAATGCCATCCGCTATACCGACGTCGGCCGCGTGCTGGTGGGTTGCCGGCGTTTCGGCAAGACCCTGAGGATCGAGGTTCACGATACCGGCTGCGGCATCGCGGCCGAGCACCAGGAGGCGGTGTTCGAGGAGTTCTTCCGCGTCGCCGGTCAGCAATCGGGCCGGCACAGCCTCGGCCTCGGTCTCAACATCGCGCGCCGCCTCGCCGATGTTCTCGGCCACAAGATCACCCTGCGCTCGACGCCGAAGCACGGCACCATGTTCGCCCTCGACGTGCCGCTGGGCGACGTCTGGCATTCCAATGTCGGCGAGCCGGAAATCACCGAGAGGATCGGCGGCGAGTTCACCGGGCTCTGCTGCCTCGTGCTCGAGGACGACCAGAACCTGCGCGACGCGCTGATCACCCTGCTCCAGCGCTGGGGCATCGTCGTCGAAGTCTTCGATGCCTTTGGCGACATTCCGGGCGCGGTCGCCACCCTGGAGCACAAGCCGGACATCGTCATCACCGACTATCGTCTTCGGGGCGGGGCGAAGGGGACCGACATCGTGCACCAGCTCAACGATCTTCTCGAGCTGCCCTGTCCCGCCATCGTCGTCACCGCCGACACCAGCCCGGACCTCATCACCGATATCCGGCGTCAGGGCTTCCCCGTGCTGATCAAGCCGGTCAGCCCGCCTGGCCTTCGCGTCATCATGCATAATGTTCTGTTCGAGCCCGAACTCGTCCCCGAACTCTCCTGAAGCGGAAAGGGTTGCGGCATGAGCGACGACAGCATTCCGATCGGCGGCATGGTCCCCCTGACCGGCACGTCCCCCAGTGATGGCCGGGAGTTCCGCAACGGCATCCTTCTCGCCTGCGAGGAGATCAACAAGCGGGGCGGTATTCTGGGTCGGCCCCTGCGACCCATCTTCGCCGACACGGGCAACCAGACGGCCGAAGAAACCGTGCGCGCCACCCGGCAGCTCCTCGCCGACGGTGTCCACGGGATTTTTGCCGGGTACAACATCGGTTCCCAGAATTCGGAATACGAGCCGGTGGCGGACGCCGGCATCATCTACATTCACAACAACACCTTGTTGCAGCATCACGATACGGTGATGAGCGATCCGCAGCGTTACTTCGGCTGCTTCATGTCGGACCCGGCCGAATACTGGTATGGCCAGGGTTTCATCAAGTTCCTGTCCTGGCTGCGCGACAGCGGGCAGTGGCGCCCCAACAACAACCGCATCGCCATCGTCTCGGGGCCGAAGCCCTACAGCATCGTCATCGCCAATGCGATGGCCCAGGCGGCGGAACAATTCGGCTGGCACCCGGTGTTTCCGCCCCGGATTCTCCGGCGCATTCCGGGCGACTGGCGCCCCCTGCTCGAGGAGATCCGCGGCCATGCCCCGGCGGTCATGGCGCTGACCCATTTCTATTCCGGCGATCTCGCGCGCTTCCAGCTCCAGTTCATGGAAAACCCCCTGCCGTCGCTGCTCTACCTGCAGTACGGCGCATTGCACCGTTCCTTCTCCGACCTCGTCGGGGAAAAGGGCCGCGGGGCGATCATCGGCACGGTGATCGGCCTGCCACGCGACGAATTGGGCTGGGGTTTCTTCAAGAAGTACAAGGCCCGCTTCGGTCCGGACGCGACCCCCGAGATCGGCTGCCAGACCTATAATTCCCTGCATCACTATGCGATCGCCGCCGCCGTGGCGGGCGGCACGGCCGGCCCCGGCGGGTCCGAGCAGAACCGCCGGATCGCCAGCATCCTGCTCGACCTGCCCTATCGCAGCGTTTCCGGCACCATCCGCTATCACCCGCGCTGGCAAGCGGCGGTGCCCTATCCCGACGCGACCCAAGACCCGTCCCTGGGCTTGCCCCACCTGTTCTACCAATTGCGCGACGCCGAACAGCCTCCGGCCCTGATCGCCCCGGAACCCTTCGCCGATTCGACCTTCGAAACGCCGCCCTGGTGATGTGAGC
Source organism: Zavarzinia sp. (assembly GCF_041650655.1). Taxonomy (GTDB): domain Bacteria; phylum Pseudomonadota; class Alphaproteobacteria; order Zavarziniales; family Zavarziniaceae; genus Zavarzinia. Next base: position 31,637 of record NZ_JBAZKR010000034.1, on the reverse strand, counting down.
CCGTGCTCATCCCCGGTCGGGAGCCGAGGCAAGCCGCTGACCGGCCGGCGTTTCGTCCAATGGTACCGAGATGTCGGAACGGCAAAGAGCCTGGCGTCTTTGCGAAAGTGGTGCACCCGGCGAGATTCGAACTCACGACCTCTGCCTTCGGAGGGCAGCGCTCTATCCAGCTGAGCTACGGGTGCACTGGAGGAGGCGCGGACAATAACCGAAGCCTCGGGGCCGGGCAACCCTGTCGAAAGGCATCGCGGGGTGGTGGACAGGGGATTAGGCTGCGCTAATATCCGGCCGCGTTCAGGAGATGGATCAGCCATGGCGAGCGAAGCGCCCGAAACCAAGGAAGTCGAAACCCCGATCGTCGCCTGCGACGGCGGCGAAGGCGCGCTGGGCCATCCGCGCGTCTATCTGAACATGGAAGGCAAGGGCGAGATCCAGTGCCCCTACTGCGGCCGGCTCTACCTCCTGAAGGGCGGCGCCCACGCCCATGCCCACTGAGGCGGGCGGCCCGGGCGCCGGCGGGAAAGAGGGCGAACACCTCTATCTGGTCGACGGCTCGGGCTATATCTTCCGTGCCTATCACGCCCTGCCGCCGCTGACCCGGGCCGACGGCACGCCGGTCAACGCCGTCCTCGGCTTCTGCAACATCCTGGCCCGCTTCCTGGCCGATGTCGGCGACGGCGACCGGCCGACCCATCTGGCCGTCGTCTTCGACGCCGCGCGGAAGACCTTCCGGAACGACCTCTATCCCGAATACAAGGCCCACCGCCCGCCGGCGCCGGAAGACTTGGTGCCGCAGTTCGCCCTGATCCGCGAGGCGACCAAGGCCTTCAACGTCGCAGCCCTCGAACTCGAAGGCTTCGAGGCGGACGACGTCATCGCGACCCTGGCCGCCCAATGCCGCAAACGCGGCGCGCGCTGCACCATCGTCTCCTCCGACAAGGACCTGATGCAGCTGGTCGGCGGCCCTGTCGAGATGATGGACCCCGTGAAGGTCAAACGGATCGGTATTCCCGAGGTCCTGGAGAAATTCGGCGTCGGGCCCGAGAAGGTTGTCGACGTCCAGGCCCTGATGGGCGATTCGACCGACAATGTCCCGGGCGTGCCCGGCATCGGCCAGAAGACCGCGGCCGAATTGATCAATACCTACGGCGACCTCGACACGCTGCTGGCCCGCACGGGCGAGATCAAGCAGCCGAAGCGGCGCGAGAACCTGGAAACCCACGCCGACCTCGCCCGCCTCAGCCGCGAGCTGGTGCGCCTGAAGGCCGACGTGCCCCTGCCCGAGAGTTTCGACGATCTCGCCGTCCGCCCGCTGGACGGGGCACTGTTGCTGCCCTTCCTCGAAGAGAATGATTTCCGCAGCCTGAAGAACAAGCTGGGCGCGCGTCTGGCAGCCCCCCTGATGGGCACGGCGAACCGCGCCGCCGATGCGATCGCCGCCCCGCCCCCGCCGGCTGCCGCCGCAGTGCCGGAAGCGGCTTACGAGACGGTGACCACGCTCGCCGCCCTCGACGGCTGGATCGCCCGCGCCTTCGCCGCCGGCTTCGTCGCCTTCGATACCGAAACGACTTCGCTCGACGCCATGCAGGCGGAACTGGTCGGCTTCTCCCTTTCCGTCGAGGCGGGCAAGGCCTGCTATGTCCCGCTGCGCCACCGGGCGCGCGGCGGCCTGGCGCTCGACGGCGCGGTGCCGGACCAGATCCCCTTCGCAGCGGCGCTCGACCGCCTGAAGCCCCTGCTCGCCGCCGACGACGTGTTGAAGATCGGGCAGAACCTGAAATACGACATGCTGGTGCTGCGCAAATACGGCGTGGTCATCACGCCGGTCGACGACACCATGCTGATCTCCTACGCCCTCGAAGGCGGCGCCCACGGCCACGGCATGGACGAGCTGGCGAGCCTGCACCTGGGTCTCGAGACGGTGAAATACGATGCGGTCACCGGCACCGGCAAGGACCGCATCGGCTTCGACGAAGTGGCGATCCCGGACGCCACGCGTTACGCGGCGGAGGATGCCGACGTCACCCTTCGCCTGTACCAGGCCCTGAAACCCCGGCTGTTCCGCTCCCATGTCGCCACCGTCTACGAGACGCTGGAACGCCCGCTGTCGCCCGTGCTGATCGAGATGGAGGCCGCCGGCGTGCTGGTCGACCGGACGGAACTGGCCCGCCTGTCGGCCGATTTCGCGGGGCGCATGGCGGAGATGGAGCAGGACCTCTACCGCCTGGCCGGGCGCAGCTTCAACGTCGGCAGCCCCAAGCAATTGGGCGTGATCCTGTTCGACGAGATGAGCCTGCCCGGCGGCAAGCGCATGAAGACCGGGGCATGGGGCACCGGCGCCGACGTGCTGGAGGAATTGGCCGCCCAGGGCCACGAACTGCCGCAGAAGATCCTGGACTGGCGCCAGCTCGCCAAGCTGAAGTCGACCTATACCGATGCGCTCCAGGCCCAGATCAACCCGGTGACCGGCCGCGTCCACACGTCCTATGCCATGGCCTCGACCTCGACCGGGCGGCTGTCCTCGACCGATCCCAACCTGCAGAACATCCCGGTCCGCTCGGAAGAGGGGCGGAAGATCCGCAAGGCCTTCGTCGCCGCCCCCGGCCATCGCCTGGTCTCGGCCGACTACAGCCAGATCGAGCTTCGCATCCTGGCCCATATCGCCGACATCGGCAGCTTGAAGGATGCCTTCGCCAAGGGGATCGACATCCACGCCATGACCGCCTCCGAAGTCTTCGGCGTGCCGGTCGAAGGCATGGACCCGATGGTGCGGCGGCGCGCCAAGGCGATCAATTTCGGCATCATCTACGGCATTTCCGCCTTCGGCCTGGCCAACCAGCTCGGCATTCCCCAGGGCGAGGCCGGGGCCTATATCAAGCGCTATTTCGAGCGCTTCCCGGGCATCCGCGCCTATATGGACCAAGCCAAGGCGATCGCCCACGCGCAGGGTTACGTCACCACCCTGTTCGGCCGGCGCTGCCACGTGCCCGCCATCAACGACAAGAGCCAGGCCCGCCGCGCCTTCATGGAACGCGCCGCGATCAATGCGCCGATCCAGGGCACTGCCGCCGACATCATGCGCCGCGCCATGATCCGCATGCCCGATGCCCTGGCCGAGGCCGGCCTTACGGCCCGCATGCTGCTCCAGGTCCACGACGAACTCGTGTTCGAAGTGCCGGAGGCCGAGGTCGAGGCGACCAAGCCGGTCGTGATCCGGATCATGGAAAAGGCGGCCCTGCCCGCCGTCGACCTCTCCGTGCCTCTGGTGGTCGAGGCGGGCGCCGGCCACAGCTGGGCCGAGGCCCACTGAGCCTCTTCCGGTCGAATTCGGAACGGCCTAGGCTCGCTCCAAAAGAACGATCCCAAGGGACCGATCGGGGGAGAGAGACATGGCCGAAGTCCATACCCGTGCCTGCCATCTGTGCGAGGCGATCTGCGGCCTCGAGATCGCGGTGGCGGACGGCAGGGTCGCCAGCATCCGGGGCGACAAGGCCGATGTCCTCTCCCACGGCCACATCTGCCCGAAGGCGGTGGCGCTGAAGGACCTGCATGAGGATCCGGACCGGCTGCGCCAACCGCTCCGCCGCCGCGGGCGCGATTTCGAGGAAATCTCCTGGGATGAGGCCTTCGCCACCGTGGGCGAGCGCTTCGCCGCCATCGCCAAGGAACATGGGCGCGACGCGGTCGGCGCCTATCTCGGCAATCCTTCGGTCCATTCGGCGGGGATGCTGACCCATTCCGCCCCCCTGCTCCGCCTGATCAAGACGAAATCGGTCTTTTCCGCGACCTCGGTCGACCAATTGCCCCATCAGTTGATGGCCTATTGGATGTATGGCCATCAGAACTATCTCTTCGTGCCGGACATCGACCGCACCGATTTCATGCTGGTGTTCGGCGCCAATCCCATGGCCTCCAACGGCAGCCTGATGACGGTGCCCGATTTCCCCGGCCGGCTGGCCGCGCTGAAGGCGCGCGGCGGCCAGATGGTGGTGGTCGACCCGCGCCGGACCGAGACCGCCAAGGTGGCCAGCGAACATCACTTCATCCGCCCGGGCTCGGACGCCATGGTGCTGCTCGCCATGGTCCATGTCCTGTTCGACGAAGGCCTGGCCGATGCCGGCCGCCTGGCCGAAGTGACCCGCGGGCTCGATGCCGTACGCGCGGCACTCAGCCCGGTGACGCCCGAACGCGCGGCGGTGGCGAGCGGGCTCGATGCCGGGACGATAAGGGCGCTGGCCCGCCGGCTGGCGGCCGCCCCTCATGCCGCCGTCTATGGCCGCATGGGCACCTCGACCCAGGAATTCGGCACGCTGTGCCAATGGGCGATCCAGCTCCTCAACCTGCTGACCGGCAATCTCGACCGCGAGGGCGGCACGCTGCTGCCCCATCCCGCCATCGATGCCGCCCTGGCGCCCCGCTCGGCCGGCGGCTTCGCCCGCTGGAAGAGCCGGGTGCGCGGCCTGCCGGAATTCGCCGGCTCGCTGCCGGTCGCGGCGCTGGCCGAAGAGATCCAGACCCCGGGGCCGGGGCAGATCCGCGCCCTCCTCACCGTCGCCGGCAATCCGGTCTCCTCGACGCCGAACGGACGGCGCCTGGACGAAGCTCTGGCCTCGCTCGACTTCATGGCCTCGGTCGACATTTTCGTCAACGAGACGACGCGCCACGCCGACGTCATCCTGCCGCCCTGTTCGCCCCTGGAACGCGGCCATTACGATCTCGCCTTCCTGGCGCTCGCCGTGCACAACGTGGCGCGCTGGAGCGAGCCGCTGTTCGACAAGCCCGACGATGCCCGCCACGACTGGGAAGTGCTGACCGGCATCGCCGTGGCCTTCGCCGCCGCCATGGGCCAGGAGGCGCCGAACCTCCTGCCCATGGAGATGCTGATCGACATGGGGCTCCGCACCGGCCCCTATGGCCTGGACCTCGACCGGCTGAAGGCTGCCCCCCATGGCCTCGACCTCGGCCCGCTGCGCCCCTCGCTGCCGGAACGGCTGATCCATGGCGCGATCGAGGCGGCGCCGGAAGGCGCCCTCGCCGACCTGCCGCGCCTTCTCGCGGCACCGGCGGCCCAGGGCCTGGTGCTGATCGGGCGGCGCCACGTCCGCTCCAACAATTCCTGGATGAACAACAGCCGGCGCCTGGTCAAGGGCCCGGCCCGCCACCGCCTGCAGATGCACCCCACCGACATGGAAGCGCGCCAGATCCGCGACGGCACCGCGGTCGCGGTGACCAGCCGCACCGGCACGGTCGAGATCGAGGTCGAGGCTTGCGAGGATGTCATGCCCGGCGTTGTCTGCCTGCCCCACGGCTGGGGCCAGGCGACGCGGGACGGCATCCGCCTCTCGGTGGCGCGGGAAGCGGGTGGCGTCTCCTTCAACGACCTTTCGGACGAGGAGGCGCTGGACGCCGCCTCCGGCAATGCCGTGCTGAACGGCCTGCCGGTCGAGGTCCGCGCCCTGCCTGCCGCCTAACGCTCCCTCAATCGAGAGCGTCGGCCGCACGCACGAGCTGGACGAATTCCGCCCGGTAACCTTCCGCGTCCTCGCCGCGGGCGCCCTGGGCGAGTTCGGCGATCGCCGGCCAGGACAGGCCGGCGACGAAGCCGACACCGGCCAGCTTCTGGCCATAGGCGGCGACGGCGACGGCGAAGCGCTGGTCGGCCGTGGCGTCCTTCAGGTCGGCGACCGCATCGGCGGTGGTTACCGGGCGTTCGATCAGCCGGCTCCGGCTCTCGCCCGGCAGCTTGTAGCGGATGCGCAGGAAGGCGATTTCGTCGCCGTGGGAGCCACCGGCACGGTCGTCCAGTTCCGGCACCGGGCTGCCATAGCGGAGCGGATCGACCGAGGGCTTGGCGCCGACCGGCGTCACCTCGTAGATCGCGGTGACCGTCTGGCCCGAGCCGACGTCGCCGGCATCGACCTTGTCGTCGTTGAAGTCCTGGCGGCGCAGGCCGCGCGTCTCATAGCCGATCAGGCGGTATTCGGCGATCTTGGCCGGATTGAATTCGACCTGGAACTTCACGTCGTCGGCGACCGGCACCAGGGTCGAGGCGGCCTCGTCGTGCAACACCTTGCGTCCCTCGACGGCGGTATCGACATAGGCGGCGTTGCCGTTGCCGGCCTGGGCCAGCTTCTGCATCAGGTTGTCGTTCAGATTGTCGAGCCCGACGCCCAGGATCGAGAGATAGACACCCGATTTCCGCTGTTCCGCGATATAGCCTTCGAGTGCCTTCGGGTTGCTCTGGCCGATGTTGAAGTCGCCGTCGGTCGCGAGGATGATGCGGTTGACGGCATGTTCGGCGAAATTCTCCCGCGCCAGGCGATAGGCGCGGTCGAGCCCGCCGGCGCCATTGGTCGAACCGCCGGCCTGGAGCCCCTCGATCGCGGCCTGGATATGGCTCTGGTCCGAGCCCTTGGTCGGCGGCAGCACGACATCGACGCCGCCGGCATAGGCGACGATCGAAATCCGGTCCTCGGGCTTGAGGTCCCTGGCGAAATCCGCGAAGGCGCTTTTCAGCAGGGGCAGGCGGTCGCGCCCCTGCATGGAACCGGAGACATCGACCAGCAGCACGAGATTGAGCGGCGGCCGGCCCCCCTGGTCGAGATCCATCGCCTTGATCGTCACCGTCATCAGCCGGCTGTCGGCGTTCCACGGCGTCGGCATGACACCGATCCGCGTGCTGAAGGGACGCCCGGGATCACGCGGCCCTTCGAGCGCATAGGGGAAATAGTTGATCATCTCCTCGACCCGAACGGCACCGGCCGGCGGCAGGCGGCCCTCGCGCAGGAAGCGCCGGACCACGGCGTAGGAGGCGGTGTCGACATCGGCCGAAAAGGTCGAGACCGGTTCCTCGGCGACCAGCTTCACCGGGTTCTGTTCGGCATCGGTGAAGCGGTCGTCGGTCGGCTGCGGCATCGGCGGCGGCGCCATGCCGGCAATGCCGCCGGCGACCGCGGTGCGGGCGGGCGCCTCGGCCCGGGGCATGCTTTCGATCAGCGGCGCGGCCGGCGCCGTCGCGTCGGCCTGCGGCTTCGCGGGTGCCGCGTCGCTCTGGGTTTCGGATTGTTCGAGGTTGCAGGCGGCCAGGCCGGCGGCGACCACCAAGGGCAGCGAGCGGGCCAAGCGGCGCCTTGCGGCACCCGGCGGGCGGACGAGGGTAGAGACGGGCATCGTGGGTTCCCCCCAAATTGGAAACCGGGTCAGCCTCGACCCCGATTGCGGCCCCGCCATGGGCCTTGCGTGGCGCCCATGGGGCGGCGATGCCCGATCTCGGCACAATTCCGCCACGAAGGCGTTCTTAGGGATTGGCTGCTATCCTCGCGACGACGGTGGCCGAGCCGCCGCAGGAGCAACGCCTTGGACCCCAGCGAATTCGACCGCTACGCCGACGCCTACCTGAAAGACCACAGGGCCAATATCGCCATCAGCGGCGAGGCCCCGGAGTATTTTCACGCCTACAAGGTCAGCGAAGCCGAGCGCTTCTGCGACGAGGCGGGACTCGCCCCGCAAACCGTCCTCGATTTCGGCAGCGGGATCGGCAATTCGCTGCCCTTCCTGCGCCAGGCGTTCGGCGAAGCGCGGATCTGCTGCGCCGATGTCTCGACCCGCTCGCTCGAGATCGCGGAAGGCCGCTTTCCGGGCGCCCACGCCGAATTCCTGCGGATCGCGGGCGACGCCCTTCCGCTCGCCGACGGCACCGTCGACCTCGCCTTCACCGCCTGTGTCTTCCACCATATCGCGCCCGGCGAACACGGCAGGTGGCTGTCGGAGTTGCGCCGCGTGACGCGGGCGGGCGGCCTGCTCGTGCTGTTCGAGCACAATCCGCTCAACCCCTTGACCCGGCACGCCGTCAATACCTGCCCCTTCGATGCGAATGCCCGCCTGCAACGGGCCGGTACCCTGGCCGGGCGCGTCCGGGACGCCGGCTGGCGGGCACCGCAGATCCGCTACCATGTCTTCTTTCCACGCCTGCTCGCAGCCCTGCGCCCGCTGGAGAAGCGGCTCGGGTGGCTGCCGCTCGGGGCGCAATTTTCGATCGTGGCGACCGCATGAGAGCGCTCTCGGCCCGCTTCCTGCGCTATGGCCTGGTCGGCGCGGGCAATACGCTGCTCGGCCTCGGGCTGATCTTCCTGTTCATGGCCCTCGGCGCCTCGCCCGTGGTCGCCAATGCGCTCGGCTATGGCCTGTGCATCCCGGCCAGCTTCGTCGCCAACCGCCATTTCACCTTCGGCGGGCGACGGGGGAGTCCGGCGAAATTCGTCGCCGTGCAGGCGGCGGCCTATGGCGCCAATCTCGCCGTGCTCGGCAGCTTGCTGTCGGTGGCGCCGGAATTACCGTCCCTGGCCCAGCTCGCCGGGGTTGCCGCCTATGTCCTCGCCGGCTTCCTCGGCAGCTACCATCTCGTCTTTGCCGGCGCTCCCGCCGCCACTTCCAGGGACCGATCCCATGGCGACCGACCGTGATTCACCAGCCTTGACCGTGATCGTCCCCTGCTACAACGAAGTGGCGGTGATCGACGATACCGCGGCCCGTCTCTGCGCCCTGCTGGACGATCTGTCCGGCCGGGGCGTGATCGCGCCGGACAGCGGAATCCTCTTCGTCGACGATGGCTCGGGCGACGAGACCTGGGCGGCGATCGAACGCCTGGGGCGGCGCCATCCCCGCTGCGGCGGGCTGAAGCTGTCGCGCAATTGCGGGCACCAGAACGCCCTCCTGGCCGGGCTGAAGGCGAGCACGACGGAAATCACCGTCTCGATCGACGCCGACCTGCAGGACGACACCAGTGCGATCGAGCGCATGATCGCCGCCTATCGCGAAGGTGCCGAAATCGTCTACGGCGTCCGCGACGACCGCCACGAGGACAGCCGCTTCAAGCGCGTGAGCGCCGAGCTCTTCTACCGCCTGATGCAGTGGCTGGGCGTCCGCCTCGTCTTCAACCACGCCGACTTCCGCCTGATGAGCCGGCGGGCCATCGCCGCCCTCGACCGCTATACCGAGGTGAACCTGTTCCTGCGCGCGCTGGTGCCCATGCTGGGCTTCCGCACCGCGACCGTCACTTACGCCCGCGGCCTGCGCCAGGCGGGGGAGAGCAAATATCCCTTCCTGCGCATGGTCTCCTTCGCGCTGACCGGGATCACGTCGTTCTCGCTGGCGCCGCTCCGCGTCATCACGCTGACCGGCTTCGCCGTCGCCCTGCTCGCCGGGCTGGTCGGCCTGTGGGCACTAGGGGCGAGCCTGATCGGCGCGGCGTCGGCGCCGGGCTGGGCCTCCTTGCTGATCGTCGTCAGCTTCCTGGGCGGTGCCCAGTTGTTCGCCCTCGGCATCGTCGGGGAATATGTCGGGCGGATCTACCTCGAGACCAAGCGGCGACCGCGCTTCGAGGTCGAGGCCGTCATGCCGCCGGCGGCCGGTGCAATGCGAGAGATCCGAGCGCCAGCAGAAGAAGCGGCGCCGCCACCGGTATCCCATTCACATTGAGGATCATGCCGGCGAGCGGCAAGGCCCAGAGGAGGACTTGCAGCCGGGCGCCGGCAGGCGCAGGCCGGCCCCCGTCCCTGCGCGTCGCCAGCAGGATCTGCCCGCCCGCGATCGTGGCGAGATCGTAGAAATGCAGGTAGGGCAGGGCGGCGGCGGTGCCGAGGGCGAGGATCAGGACGTCCCGCCCGTCGAAGCCCCGACCGCCCCGGCGGCGCCACAGCCCGACCGCGACCAGGACGGCCGCCGCCAGGCTGAAGACACCCTGCACCGCGTAGCTGGCCTCGACGCCATAGCCGAGCGTGCGCGCCGCCATGAAGCCGGTCAGCTTCATCGCCTGGGCGATGCCGGTGCCGTGTTCGAGCAGGTCGCGCTGGAAGGGCACACCGTCATGCAGATAGGCGAGCCAGAGCCCCTCCCCGAAGAGGGCGAGGGACAAGAGACAGAGGCCGATCACCGTCGCCCCGGCTGTTAGGAAAGCCGTCCATCGCCGGTCGAACAGCAGGGCGAGCGGCAGGAACAGCCCGAGCATCGGCTTGAACACGAGAAGGCCGACGAGACCGCCCGCCACCACCGGCCGATGCAGGGCGAGGCGCAGCCCGCCGATCGTCAGCGCCGCGCCGAAAAGACCGTTCTGGCCGAGCACGACATTGGCGAGGGTCAGCGGCGCGGCCAGCGCGAGCATGACCGGCAGGCGGCGAAAATCGGGCGCCGCCACCGCGGCAACAAAGGCGAGCGGCCCCGCCAGCGACCACAGGGCGAGTGCCAGCGGATAGGGCATCGCCCCGAACGGCAGCAGCAGTGCCAGGGCCGGCGGCGGATAGGGAAAGACGTGGAGCCCCGTCCCGGGGCCGAGCATCGCCGCCACCGCCTGTTGGAATGCGGCATGGTCGTAGATTTCGCTCAGCCGCCCCTCGAGCGCGAGGCGTGCCGCCGCCCAGAAGGCATAGGCATCGCGGCCGACCACCTGCCCGCGGCTGAACCGCTCGGTCAGATAGGGCCATTGGTCGAGCGCCGCCAGCATGACGGTGACCGGCAGCATCACCCAGGCGATCCGGACGAGGCTGCGGTCGAGCGACTGTTGTCTGTCCAGCATGGTCAAGCGACGGCCTTTCGTCGGCGGGGCGATCCCCGCGATCCTATCCCGGCAACGTTAACGCTTCTTCCGGCCGGACGGCCGCGCGACGAGAATCAAAAAGGGCCGCGGCATGCCGCGGCCCTGATCGGAAGCGTTGTGACGATCGCTCAGGCGGCCTTGGGGGCAGCCTTGCGGACCGCTTCGTCGACGTGGTCTTCGAACTGGGCGAAGTTGTCGATGAACAGCTTCACCAAGTGCTTGGCCTGGGCGTCATAGGCGGCCTTGTCGGCCCAGGTCTGACGCGGGTCCAGGATCTCGTTCTGCACGCCGGGAACCGCGACCGGAACTTCGAAGCCGAAGTTCGCATCCTTGCGGAACTGCGCCTTGTTCAGCGAACCGTCGAGGGCGGCGCGCAGAAGGGCGCGGGTGACCGCGATCGGCATGCGGTGGCCGACGCCGAACACGCCGCCGGTCCAGCCGGTGTTGACGAGCCAGCAGGAGACGCCGTGGTTGGCGATCTTGTCCTTCAGGATGTTGCCGTAAACCGTCGGGTGACGCGGCATGAAGGGGGCGCCGAAGCAGGTCGAGAAAGTCGCCTGCGGCTCCTTGCCCAGGCCCTTCTCGGTACCGGCGACCTTGGCGGTATAGCCCGACAGGAAGTGGTACATCGCCTCTTCCGGCGACAGGCGCGAGATCGGCGGCAGCACGCCGAAGGCATCGGCCGTCAGCATGATGATGTTCTTCGGATGGCCGGCGACGCCGGTGGCCGAGGCATTGGCGATGAAGTCGAGCGGATAGGCGCCGCGCGAATTCTCGGCCAGGGTGGCGTCGTCGAGGTCGAGCACGCGGGTGTCGGGGTCGAGCACCACATTCTCGAGCACGGTGCCGAAGCGCCGGGTGGTCGAGTAGATTTCCGGCTCGGCGGTGGCCGAGAGGCGGATCATCTTGGCGTAGCAGCCGCCTTCGAAGTTGAACACGCCGTCTTCCGACCAGCCGTGCTCGTCGTCACCGATCAGTTCGCGCTCGGGATCGGCCGAAAGGGTGGTCTTGCCGGTGCCCGAAAGGCCGAAGAAGACCGCCGAATCGCCCGCCTTGCCGACGTTGATCGAGCAATGCATCGGCATCACCGCCTTGGTCGGCAGCAGGTAGTTCAGGATCGTGAAGACCGACTTCTTGATCTCGCCGGCATAAGAGGTGCCGCCGATCACGATCGTCTTCTCGGCGAAGTCGACGACGATGAAGGTCTCGGTCTTGGTACCGTCCGCCGCCGGGTCGGCCAGCAGGTTCGGCACGTCGATGATGGTGAAGTCGGGCACGAAATCGGCCAGTTCCTCACGCGCCGGACGGACCAGCAGGTTGCGGATGAACAGCGAATGCCAGGCGAATTCGGTGATCACGCGGACCTTGACGCGGTTCGCCGCATCGGCGCCGCCGTGGAGGTCCTGCACGAAGACATCGCGGTTCTGCAGATAGGCTTTCACCTTGGCACGCAGGCCGGCCGCCTTCTCGGGCGTGATCGGCTGGTTCGACTTGCCCCACCACACGGTGGATTCGGTCTCGGCGTCCTTCACGGTGAACTTGTCGGTAGCCGAACGGCCGGTGTGCTGACCGGTCTTCACGACCAGCGGGCCGCCCTGGGCGACCACGCCTTCCCCGCGGCGGATGGCCTCTTCATAGAGGGCCGGAGCTTCGAGGTTCCAGTAGGAAGCCGCAACGTTGCGAATGCCCTGGAGTTCGAGGCCGTGGCGCGAAATATGGGTGCCAATCTGGCGCAATGTACTTCTCCGCGGATGTCGGCGCGGGATGACGATCCCGCTGCGGGTTATCAGAAGACGACGTAGAAACACTCGCAGCCCATATGGGTTGCGCGACCGGCGCAAAATAATTTTGTCATGCAGGGCCCGCAACCAGTCAGTTGGCCTCAAATGGCTACAATTCACTTTATGTCGCGGCCTGGCGCGCTACACGGACGAGATCGACGAGAGATGCTCTCGCTTCGGTTGCATTTCGCACCGGCGCGGGGAAGGCGATGCGGCATCGGGTCGCGGGACCGGCCATCAGGTCGATGCCGTCGGGATCGATCGCCACCATGCGCCAAGCATCCGCCGGCCGCCCGGCCAGCACGGTCGCATAGAGGGCGACGGCATCGGCATGGTCGGCATTCATATGCGCGACGATACCCGGTTCGGCCGCCGCCAGTTCCGCCGCCTCGTCGGCCGGGAAGAGGAAGTCGGCGCCGTCGATCCAATGAATCCGCCCGAAGCCGGCAACCAGATGGACCCGCTCGACCTCGAGACGCCAGACGGCGAAATCGGGAAAGTCGCGGTACATCGCCGCTTCCGGGTGGCGCGCAACGAAACGGTCCTTCAGGGCCGCATCGTCGACCTTGGCCGCGCGGCCGACCAGGGTGGCCCGGGCCCCGGTCAGCCGGGCCTCCAGCCCCGCCGTGTCGTCGAACAGGAGCGCCGCGGCCGGATCGGCCTCCAGCGCCTTGGTGTGTTCGGCGAGGCGCGAAATGAAGAGGAGCGGCCGCCCGGCATGGTCGAGCGCGGTCAGGACCAGCGAGGCATAAGGATGCCCGTCCGGCGGCAGGCGCACGGCCAGCGCCGCCGTGGCGGCACGGCGGACCAGGTGGCGGGCGAGCGTGGCGGGAGTCTGGCTTGGTTCGGTCATCGTTCGGGTCCGGCTGTGGCCTCGATCATAGACATGCACGGCCGCCGGTCCACCATGCGGCATGACGCCTGCCGTAGCCGTGCCGGCTTGCAAACTGGCGGCGGCGCCCCAACCTTGCCAAAATCAGGGTCCAGGAGAATAAGCGTGGCGCCGGCCGCACGTCGGGGGGCGCTCACAGGCCGAGGACAATGTCGAAACATATTCCCAAGATCGCCCTGGTCGACGACGACCGCAACATCCTGACCTCGGTCTCGATCGGTCTCGAAGCCGAGGGCTTCGCGGTCGAGACCTTCACGGACGGGGCCGCGGCGCTGGCCGCCTTCGGCCGTTCGCCGCCCGATCTCGCCGTGCTCGACATCAAGATGCCGCGCATGGACGGGATGGAGGTGCTGCGCCGCCTGCGCCAGGCTTCCAGCCTGCCGGTCATCTTCCTCACGTCGAAGGACGACGAGCTGGACGAGGTCCTGGGCCTGCGCATGGGCGCGGACGACTATATCCGCAAGCCCTTCTCGCAGCGCCTGCTGATCGAGCGGATCAAGTCGCTGCTGCGCCGGGCCGATGCCGTGGCCGAGGGCGGCGACGCCAAGCCGGAGCCCCTGATGGTGCGCGGCCGCCTGACCCTCGATCCCTTGCGCCACGCCTGCACCTGGGACGGCCAGCCGGTCACCCTGACGGTGACCGAATTCCTGATCCTCCAGGCGTTGGCCCAACGCCCCGGCCATGTGAAGAGCCGCGACCAGCTGATGGACGCGGCCTATGACGATCAGGTCTATGTCGACGACCGCACGATCGACAGCCACATCAAGCGCCTGCGCAAGAAGTTCAAGTCGGTCGATGCCGATTTCGCCTCGATCGAGACGCTCTACGGCATCGGCTACAAGTTCGACGAGACCTGAGGCCCTTGTCCCCCCACCGCTCCCTCAGGCGCGACTTGCGGCCGCGCGGCCGCGGTCCCTTCTCGTCGCTGACCCGGCGCATCCTGGCGGTCAATGTGGTGGCGCTCGGCGTCCTGGTCGGCGGCGTGCTCTATCTCGACCAGTTCCGGGCCAGCCTGGTCACCCAGCGCGCCGAAGCCCTGCTGACCCAGGGCGAGATCATCGCCGGTGCCCTGGGCCTCGCGGCCTCCTCGGGGCCCGAGGCGACCGATCTCGACATGGAGCCGGCGCGCGCCCTGCTGCGCCGCCTGACCGACCCGACCCAGACCCGCGCCCGCCTGTTCAACAACGACGGCCGCCTGGTCGCCGATACCAACGACCTGCGCATGGACGCCCAGGTCAGCCGGGTCGAACTGCCGCCGCCGGACGAGGGTCCGGGCTTCATCGAATTCCTCTACGACCTGATCGAGCCGCTGCTGCCCGCCGCGCGCCACCTGCCGGTCTATCACGACTTTCCGCTGCAGCAGGCGCGCGACTATCCGGAAGCCATGGCGGCGCTGGCCGGCAGCACCGGCGCGATCGAGCGCATGACGGCGGACGGCACGCCGCACATCTCGGTGGCGATCCCGGTGACGCGCTTCCGGAAGGTGCTCGGCGCCCTCGTCCTCTCGGTCGAGGCCCATGACATCGACCAGGCGATCCGGGCCGAACGGCTCGCCATCCTCGAAGTCTTCGGCGTCGCCCTGGCCGTCACCGTGCTGATGTCTTTCTTCCTGGCCCGCACCATCGCCCAGCCGGTGCACCGTCTGGCCGAGGCGGCCGAACAGGTGAAGGCCGGCCGCGGCCAGCGCATCCCGATTCCCGACTTCAGCCGGCGGCGCGACGAGATCGGCGACCTCTCGATCTCGCTCCATGACATGACCGACGCCCTCTATGGCCGGATCGACGCCATCGAAGCCTTCGCCGCCGATGTCGCCCACGAGCTGAAAAACCCGCTCTCCTCGATCCGCAGTGCCGTGGAGGCCTGGGCGCGGACCAAGGACCCGTCCGCCCGCCAGCGCCTGGCCGAGATCATCGAAATCGACGTCCGCCGGCTGGACAAGCTGATCTCGGAAATTTCCGACGCTTCCAGGCTCGACGCCGAAATGGCGCGCGACGAACGGCAGAAGATCCAGATCGACCTGCTGCTGACCGGCCTGGTCGACACCTATGCCGACCTCGACCACGAGAATTGGCCGGGCTTCGTCCTGGCAATCACGGCCGAGGCGCGGAATCTCGCCGTCTTCGGCTCGGGCGAGCGGCTCGGCCGCGTCTTCCGCAACCTGATCGACAATGCGATCTCCTTCTCGCCGCCGGGCGACGAGGCCAGGGTGCATGTCGGCCTGTCGCGCCAGGGCGAGACCCTGGTGGCGACCGTGGGCGACGAAGGCCCGGGCATTCCGGAGGAAGCGCTGGGTCGGATCTTCGACCGCTTCTATACCGAGCGACCGAACGAGCAGGTCGGCAGCCATTCCGGCCTCGGCCTCGCCATCGCACGGCAGATCGTCGAAGCCCATGACGGTACCATCGAAGCCTCGAACCGCCGCCATCCGGACGGCAGCGTGGCCGGCGCGCTGTTCACCGTGCGCCTGCCCGTCACGACCGAGGCGAAGCGGCGCGGCACCCGACCACCGGCCCCGGTGGTCGATTGACGGCGCCGGGGCCGCGGCGCAACGTGCCGCCCATGTCCGTCGAGTCTCCCCTGCTGTTCCATGCCACCTGTGTCGCCCTCGGCGGCCGGGGCGTGCTGTTGCGCGGCCCCTCGGGTGCGGGCAAATCGGACCTGGCGCTCCGCCTGATCGACCGCGGCGCCCTGCTGGTGGCCGACGACCAGGTTTCGGTCGCGGTCGAGGATGGCCGGGCCGTCGCCCGGGCGCCAGCGGCACTGCGCGGCCTGCTCGAAGTGCGCGGCCTCGGCATCCTCCGCTTCGAATCGGCCGATTCGGCACCGCTGCACCTGGTGGTCGACTTGGCCGGACCCGGCGAGGTCGAGCGGATGCCGCCGCCGGCAACGGAATCGATCGGCGACTTGCGCCTGTCACGCTTCGCGGTTAACCCCTTCGAGGCTTCGGCGCCCCTCAAGGTCGCCCTGGCCCTGGATGCCGCCGGCGGCCTCCGCGAGGTGATGCGATGAACGATTTCGCCAAAGGCCTGATGCCGCCAGCCGAGGGCGTACCGCCCGACGGCCGCCTGCCGGTCGTGCTGGTCACGGGGCTTTCCGGCGCCGGCAAGTCTTCGGCCATGAAGGCGCTCGAGGATCTCGGCTACGAGACGATCGACAATCTGCCCCTCGGCCTGCTGCCCAGCGTGTTGGCGCCCGATGCCAAACATTCGGCCGAAGGTGTCGCGATCGACGTCGACAGCCGGAGCCGCGGTTTCTCGACCGAGCAGTTCCTGGCCCAGGTGCATGAATTCCGTACCCGCCGCGACCTGAATCTCCAGGTCCTCTTCCTCGACTGTTCCGAGGCGGTGCTGACCCAGCGCTATACCGAGACGCGGCGGCGCCACCCGATGGCGCTCGACCGCCAGGTGCAGGATGGCATCGACCTCGAACAGCGCTTGATGAAGGACGTGCGCGAGGATGCGGACGAGGTGATCGACACCACGCTGCTTTCGATCAACGACCTGAAGCGGCTGATCGCCGGCCTCTACCCGCTCGACGAACACGCCGGGCTCTCGGTCACGGTGATGTCCTTCTCGTTCAAGAGGGGCCTGCCGCGCGAAGCCGATCTTGTCTTCGATGTGCGTTTCCTGGCCAATCCGCACTGGGTGCTGGCGCTCCGGCCCGGCACCGGGCGCGATCCCGAAGTGGGCGCCCATATCATGGCCGACCCGGCCTTTCCCGAGTTCGACGAAAGAGTCGCGGGACTCGTCGGCTTTCTGGTGCCACTCTACCGGCGCGAGGGAAAATCCTATTTGACCATCGCATTCGGGTGTACCGGGGGCCGCCATCGCTCGGTCTTCATGGCCGAACGTGTCGGCAGGGTCTTGCGCGAAGCCGGCCATCGCGTCACCGTCATACACCGCGATACGGTGTTCGCTTGAGGGTGTCTTGTCGAATGGAGCCATGATCGGCCTCGTGTTGGTGACCCACGGTCGCCTGGCCGAAGAGTTCATAGCGGCGACCGAGCATGTCGTCGGCCCGCAGCAGGCGATGCGCGCGATCTGCATCGGCGCCGATGACGATATGGAGCAGCGGCGAAGCGACATCGTCGAAGCCGTCGCCTCGGTCGACCGCGGCAAGGGCGTGATCATCCTGACCGACATGTTCGGCGGCACGCCCTCCAATCTCGCCATTTCCGTGATGGAAAAGCCGGGGGTCGAAGTGGTCGCGGGCGTCAACCTGCCCATGCTGATCAAGCTCGCCTCGATCAGGGGCAAGATGACCCTGAACGAAGCGATCGCCGCAGCCCAGGAAGCCGGGCGGAAATATATCTCGGTCGCATCAGCCCTGCTGGCCGGGGAACAGGCGTGAGTGAAGCGGAACCGTCGGCGGCCGTCGGGCCGCGCACGCTGAAGATCTGCAACCGGCGCGGCCTGCACGCCCGGGCCGCGGCCAAATTCGTCGCGACCGCCGGGCGTTTCGACGCCGAGCTCAAGGTCACCAAGGACGGTTCCACGGTGACCGGCACCTCGATCATGGGGCTGATGATGCTGGCCGCAGCACTCGGCACCACGATCGATGTCTCGGCGACCGGGCCCGAGGCCGAGGCAGCACTCGACGCCATCGGCGAGCTGGTCGCCAACCGCTTCAACGAAGAAGAATGATGCCGAACCTCGATTTCGACGCCGTCCTGTGGGATTTCGGCGGGGTCATCCTGTCCTCGCCCTTCGAGGCCTTCAACGACCTCGAAGCCGCCCGCGGCCTGCCCCGCGACACCATCCGCCGAATCAACGCGGCCAATCCGGACAGCAACGCCTGGGCCCGCTTCGAGCGGAGCGAGATCGACCTCGCCGGTTTCGACGAAGCCTTCGCGGCCGAGGCCGAGGCCGTGGGCGCGCGCCTGCGCGGCCGCGACGTGATCGCGGTGATCCATGGCGCCGTCCGCCCCGCCATGGTCGAGGCGCTGGACCGGGTGCGCCGCCACTACCGCACCGCCTGCCTGACCAACAATGTGAACGACAACGGGGCCGGTGCGGCCTATGCGGCCGAGGTCGGCGCGGTCATGCAGCGCTTCGACGCCGTGATCGAGAGCCGCCGGGTCGGCGTGCGCAAGCCCGATCCCCGCTTCTACGAGATGGCCTGCGAGATCCTGCAGCTCGACCCGCGGCGCGCCGTCTATCTCGACGATCTCGGCATCAACCTGAAGCCGGCCAAGGCCATGGGCATGCACACCATCAAGGTGACAGGCGCCGACCAGGCCCTGGCCGAACTCGAAGCGGTGCTGGGCCTGACCCTCCGCTGATCAGCGCCGACGATCGCTCGCCGCCTCCGGGGCCGGTGGGTCGGGCTCTGCCACGACTTTCGCGACCACGCCGGGTTCCCGCTCGATGATGCGGAGCAGGAGACGAGCCGCCGGATCGGGGCTCCGCCGACCCTGCTCCCAGTTGTTCACGGTGGCGGCCGGAATGCCGTAACGGCGTTCGAATTCGGCGGCCGAACGTGCGACAGACTTCCGGATCGCCTTGATACGCGCGGGCGGCATCGGCTCGATATTCGCCGTCTCCAGCGCCGTCTCGCCGCGTTTCCAGGCGACCGCTTCCCGCAGGCCGTCGAGCAGCGCCTGACCGAAATCGGTATCGGCCGTCTTCTTTCCGCTCATTTATTCGTCCTCCGTCGCCATGTCTTCGAGTTCGGCCAGGAGTTTCAGGGCAGCCTTCCGCTGTTCCTGCGACAGATCTTCGCGATCGGATTTCGAATAGGCGAAAAGCATGATCACCAGATCCTCCGTCAAGCGCAGGAAATAGATCGCCCGCCCACCACCGCATTTGCCCCTGCCGGCCAGCGCGAAGCGGATCTTGCGCAGCCCCTGGAGCCCCGGGATCACGGCGCCCGCAGACGGATTGGTGGCGATCGCCCTTTCCAGCGCCTCGACATCGGCCGGCGCCGCCTTCATCGCAGCGAGGTCGCGGAGATAGCGCCTGGTCCGGACGAATTTCATGGTGACAGCCTATCGAAATCCCCGCGTGGAATCACCAAAAATACGCCATTGGCGCATTTTATCCCTGCGAGGCGTGCCCCTGCGACTGGGCCTGGGCGCGGGCTTCGGCGGCGGCGAGGATCGTCTTGCGCACGGTCTCGTCGGCCGCCATCAGGCGCTCGAAATCGCGGCGGGAGAGTTCCAGCAGCTGGCAATAGCCGAGCGCCGTGACATCGGCATTGCGCGGCCGGTCGTAGAGCAGGGCCATCTCGCCGAAGAAGGCGCCGGAACCGAGGCGCACCGGCGTGTCGCCCACGGCCACTTCGACCGCGCCGGATGAAATGAAATACATCGTGTCGCCGCGCTCGCCCTTGGCCACGATCTTCTCGCCCGGCACCGCGAGCTGGGGCCGCATCAGGGCGGCGACATCGTTGCAGCGCGCCCCGGCGAGGCCGGCGAAGATCGGCACGCGCGACACCAGTTCTGCCGCCGAGAGGCGGAGGTCGAGGCGGGGCGGCCGGCTGATCAGGGTGCGCCGGGTTTCCAGGTCGCGCTGCAGGGCGCCCGCGATCTCCTGCGAGACGACGCCTTCGTCCAGCATGTCGTTATAGGCGACCGCCTCCTGGCCCATGGCGGCACGGGCGAGGTAGCGGGCTTCGAGATCGCTCGCATAGTCGGGATATTGCAGCTTGAGGGCGTCGAGCGCGCTCGCCACCGCAGTGATCCGCTCTTCCAGCACCTGGCTCATCATGGTCGCCGTGGCCGGGCCGAAGACCGGCGCAAGCGTGCGCCGGACATAGGAAACCAGCTCGCGCAGGGCCGATTGCATGATCAAGAGACGCTCCAGCCGGGCTTCCAGGGCGAGCGCCAGGGGCCGGCTCCAACCGAAGCGGCGGTGCAGGAAGAGGGCGAGGCGGAAGCCCGGACGGAAGCGGGTCGCCTTCACCGCCTCCTCCAGATATTCGGCCCGGCCGCCGGACTTGGCGGCATCGGCGAGACCCGCGGTCAGGGTGACCAAGGGCGCCACCAGCTCGCGCCCGATCACCCGCCCCTCGAACATGGCGAGATAGATCGCCTGCTCGCGGTGGGCCATGGTGACCAGGCCGGCGTTGCCGATGTCCTCGCGCCCGGGCTGGACATTGTCGAGCGCCGCCGCCACCTCGAGTTCGCCGAGCCGGCGGTCGTAATAGGCGGTGACTTTCTTCAGGGCGCTTTCGTCGATCCGGTGGTTGCGGGCGATCTCTTCGGCGTGGCCGCGCACGGCGGTCAAGCTGAGCGCCATCACCCGGTCCCGGGTGGCGAGGTCGGAAGGCGACATGCGGTCGAGCCCGACCAGCTTGATCAGGGGCTTCAGGGTCAGCCCGTTCACCAGCAGCGTCCACAACACGAAGGTGGTGGCGAGCACGCCGATGAAGCGCTTCACCTCTTCCGGCAGCAGATAGTTCTCGGTCGCGGCCAGCGCCAGGGCGAGCGTCACGGCGCCGCGCAGCCCACCCCAGACGATCACCGCCTTGTAGGTCAGCGCCACCTTCTGGGCGAGACCGAACCAGGAAATCACCGGCATCAGGCCGAAGATCACCAGGGCGCGCGCCGCCAGGGCCGAGACGACGAGCACGCCGAGCAAGCCACCGTCCTGCCAGGTCACGGTGGCCAGCGTCTTGGGCGCCAGCATGGCGGCCAGCACGAAGATCAGGGAATTGGCCCAGAAGCCCAGTGTCTGCCAGGAATGATGCAGGTGGCGCCAATTTTCCGGCGCGATGCGGAGCCGGCCGATCGCCCCGAAGGTCAGCGCGAAGACCACGACGGCGACCACGCCCGAAGCATGGAGATAATGTTCCGGCAGGATATAGGCGAGGTAGGTGCCGCCCACGGTCAGCGTCAGTTCGGCCAGCCGATTGTCGTGCAGGACGGGCACCAGGGCGGCCGCGCCCCAGCCGAAGGCGAGGCCGACCACGAGGCCGATCGAGAAATGCTCGAGGAACATCCAAAGGCCGGACATGCCGTCCAGTCCCTGGCCCTTGGTCAGGGCCGCGGTCAGCATGGTGAAGAGGGTGATCGCCGCGGCGTCGTTGAACACCGCCTCGCCCTCGACCAGAAGGGAGAGGCGACGCGGCGCGCCGAGGTCGCGGAAGATCGCGACCACGGCGGCCGGATCGGTGGTCGAGATGATCGAGGCGAGCAGCAGGCAGACGATCAGGCTGTAGGGGCTGGCGTAGGAGAGCGCATTGCCGACCACGAAAGTGGCCGCCACCACGGCGACCACGGCGAGCAGCAGCACGGGGAAGAGATCGTCGAACAATTCCCGCACGTCGATGCCGAGGGAGGCTTCGAACAGCAGGATGGGCAGGAACACCACCATGAAGACGACCGAGCTCGAGGTGAAGCTCCGCCATTCCAGCAGCATGTCGCCGAGCGGGCCGCTGATCGCCGTCGTCGCCGCAGCGGACGACAAGGCGCCGACCGCGATGCCGACCAGGGCGAGGACGACGCTATAGGGAACCGAAAGACGCCGGGCGAGCGATGGCAGCACGCTGATCAGGGCGAGCAGGCCCGCGATCGCGAAAACCGTACCGACGATTGTATCCATTCCTCAGCGCGTCCCCTCGACCCTGTGCCCCGCGCGCCAGATTAGCAGGTGCGCGCAGAAGGTTAAGGGTATCGCGCGCCGTCTTTTACCGCTGCGATCCCCGTCACTGCCCCGCGGGGCGATGGGCGCGCAGGAACATGGCGACCGCGGCATCGGCGAGCCGCGCCACTTCGGCCGCATCGGGCTGGTCGGCGAGGCCGAGCATGCGGCGGAGATGCAGGTCGCCCCGGATCATGCCGAAGAAGAGTTGGGAGGCGATTCGCGGATCCTCGATCGCCAGCTCGCCGCGTTCGGCGACCCGGGTCAGATAATCGGTCAGCGCCGCCATTACCCGGTCCGGCCCGGCGCGGTAGAAGCGCGCCGCCAGATCGGGCCGGCGCCCCGCCTCCGCCATGATGACGCGGAGCGTCTTCAGCGACTGCGGGCTGGTCAGCACGGCCATGAATTCGTGGGCGACGCGCGACAGCGCCGCCTCGACGCCGAGACTGTCGAGATCGGCCTGGTAGAGGGTGGCGAAACGCTCGTCCTTGCCATGCGACACCATGGCTTCGAAAAGGTCTTCCTTCGAGGCGAAATAGGCATAGATCGTCGCCTTGGAGACCCCGGCCCGGCGCGCCACCGCATCCATCGAAGTACCGGCGAAACCCTGGTCCAGGAACAATTCGCCTGCCGCCTGCAGGACCTGCCGGTATTTGGCCGGATGGCATGCGTCGTCCGCGGCCGGCGCACCGTCCGCGCCCGCCTGAACCTCGTCCTCGACCCGTTCCGCCTTCATCGCTCGACCTCGCGCCGGCTGCGCACGATCTGCCATGCAGACTATGCATGAACTGTGTTGCTGTGCACAAACCGGATCGGTGTTATATGAACTGAACTGAACGGTTCAGTCTAGTCCCTCGTGATCGCAGGAATCGATGTCATGAAGCCGCAGGTGAAGTTCGGGCTCATCGGTCTGGTGGCGCTGGTGGTGGTCGGCATCTCCGCCTGGCTGTACCTGACCCGTCACCTGGTCTCGACCGACGACGCCTATGTCCAGGCCGACATCGCACCGATCAGCACCAAGGTGGAAGGCACCGTCGCCTCCGTCACGGTGACCGACAACCAGATGGTGCGGGCGGGCGACATCCTGCTGCGCATCGACGATTCGACCTATAAGGCCGCCGCCGATGCCGCCGATGCCGCGGCCGCAGCCGCCGCGGCCGACGTCGACACGCTGAGCCAGCAGCTGGCGCAGCAGTCGTCGCGCATCGCCGCCGCCAAGGCCCAGGTCGACAGCGCCGCAGCCGAAGCCGATCGTGCCGCCCTCGACCTCACCCGCCAGAACAAGCTGGCGACGGCCGATTTCGCCACCCGCCAGAACCTGGACCAGAGCAAGGCCGACAGCGCCAAGGCCGTCGCCGCCCTGAGCGCCGCCCGCGCCAATGTCGAGGTCGAGACGTCCGAACTGGCGGTGCTGCAAGCCAAACTGGTGGAAGCCCGCGCCACCCTCGACCGGGCCAAGGCCCAGGCGGCCCAGGCCCATCAGAACCTGACCGATACGGTGATCCGCGCGCCGACCGACGGCGTGATCGGCAACAAGGGCGTGGTGCCCGGGCAATATGTCCGCCCGGGCGTGATCATGCTCTCGGTCGTGCCGGTGCAGGAAATCTGGGTCGAAGCCAATTTCAAGGAAACCCAGCTCCCCGCCATGGGGGCCGGCCAGCCGGTCGAAGTCACGGTCGACGCCCTGCCCGGCGTCACCCTGCACGGCAAGGTGCAGAGCCTGAGCCCAGCCTCCGGCGCGCTGTTCAGCCTGCTCCCACCCGAGAACGCCAGCGGCAATTTCACCAAGGTCGTCCAGCGCCTGCCGGTGAAGATCCTGTTCGACGAAGGCCAGCCGGCGACGGCGCGCCTGGTCCCCGGCCTCTCGGTCGTGGTCACTGTCGACACCTCGGTGGCGCCGTCGGCCAGCGCCTATGTCGCCGGCCCCGCCGCCGTCGCCGCGGGCAACTGAGGCCCGCCCCATGAGCGTCGCCGAAACCCTGGACCGGCCGGTCGCCGGCGCGGCCCGGCGGGACGAGCCGCCGGCACCGCCGCCCTCGTCGGTGCCGCTCGACGCCATGGGCAATCCGCGGCCGGAGAGGCGCCACCTGGTGGGCTTCTTCATCATGGTCGTCGGCATGTTCATGGCGATCCTGGACATCCAGATCGTCGCCTCCTCGCTCTCGGAGATCCAGGCCGGCCTGGGGGCCGCGCCCGACGAGATCGGCTGGGTGCAGTCGTCCTATCTGATCGCGGAAGTGATCATCATCCCGCTCTCGGGCTGGCTCAGCCAGGTCATCTCGACGCGCTGGCTGTTCGTCATTTCCTGCGCCGGCTTCACCTTGGCCAGCTTCGCCTGCGCCTTCGCCTGGTCGATCGAATCGATGATCGCCTTCCGCGTCGCCCAGGGCTTCCTGGGCGGGGCGATGATCCCGACCGTCTTCGCGACCTCCTATTTCGTGCTCGGCCGCAACAATCCGCGCGCCTCGATCCTGATGGGCCTGATCGCCACCATGGGGCCGACCCTGGGCCCGACCCTGGGCGGCTGGATCACCTCGGCCCTGTCGTGGCACTGGCTGTTCCTGCTCAACATCGCCCCCGGCCTGCTCGTCACCATCGGTACCGCCAGCCTGATGGACATCGACCGGCCCAACCTGAAGCTCCTGCGCGGCTTCGACCTCCAGGGCATCACCGCCGTCGCCCTCTTCCTCGGCTCGATGCAATATGTGCTCGAGGAAGGCGCCAAGAACGACTGGTTCCAGTCGGACGAGATCATCACCTTCACCGCCCTGGCGACGGCCGGCGCCGTCTGGTTCTTCTGGCGCGCCTTCACCTTCGAACGGCCGGTGATCGACCTCCGCGTCTTCGCCAACCGCAATTTCGCCATCGGCTGCACCATCGCCTTCGCCATCGGCTTCGGCATGTATGGTTCCGTCTACATCCTGCCGCTGTTCCTCGGACGGGTCTCGGGCTACGACAGTTTCCACATCGGCACCGTGCTGGCGGTGACCGGGGCCTGCCAGTTCCTGGCCACGCCGATCTCGGGCCTCATGGCCCGCAAGCTGGATCCCCGGATCGTGCTGGGCATCGGGCTCTTCGCCTTCTCCCTCGGCGTCTATCTGAATTCCTTCCTGACCTCGGAATCCGATTTCGCCGATTTCGTGCTGCCCCAGGCGGTGCGCGGCTTCGGCATCATGCTGTGCATGATCCCGGCCAACATGCTCTCGCTCGGCGCGCTCGACCCGCATGAGGTGAAGAACGGCTCCGGCCTCTACAACCTGATGCGCAACACCGGCGGCGCCTTCGGCCTCGCCATCATCAACACCCTGTTGACCCACCGGCTCGACCACCATGTGGCGCGCCTGGCAGAAGCGGTGAATCCGGCCCGCCTGGTCGCCACCGGCCGGCTCGAACAGATGTCGTCCTATTTCTCGACATTGGCCGGCGGCACGATCGACGGCGACAAGGCGGCGCTTGCCATCGTGCGCCAAATGGTGACGCGCGAAGCCTATGTGTTGGCTTTCACCGACGTCCTGCTGATCATGTCGGTGGTGTTCTTCTCGATCCTCGTTCTGGTACCCCTGATGCGGAAGCTGACGGCCGGCGGGGGGGCTCCGGCCGATCACTGACCGCCGCCCAGAACATGAGGCGCCTTCGCTTTTCCTGTTGCCAAGGACGGACGGCAGGCTTAGCCTGACAGAAAGTCAGATTACCCCAATTCCAATAAGCAAGGGGTAGCAACGGGAGGAGCCGCATGAACGCCCTGGTATCGCAAATCACCAAGGATCCGGCCTACAACACGGTCAGCCCGAATGATTTCGCGGCGATGATCGCGGTCGACCGCTACGGCACGCGGACGAGCGCCTTCGACAAGATCATCTCGGCCACCCACGACCATTTCTGGGATCCGCTGGACCCCGCCTATATCGACTTCTCCGCGCCCTTCGACATGGAGAACCGGCCGCTGCTGCCGTTCGACCTGATGCTCGAACTGCAGAGCGCGGTGGGCGACAAGCTGAACGAGAAGCAGAAGATCCAGCTCGTGAATATGAACACGCACTGGTCGCTCTCGTCGATCCTGCACGGCGAGCAGGGCGCCCTCGGCCTCTCGGCCAGCCTGTGCCATATCCTGGTCGACCCCGGCGCCCAGGAATATGCCGCGAACCAGGCCCGCGAAGAGGCGCGCCACGTCACCGCCTTCACCCGCTACATCC
Source organism: Zavarzinia sp. (assembly GCF_041650655.1). GTDB lineage: Bacteria > Pseudomonadota > Alphaproteobacteria > Zavarziniales > Zavarziniaceae > Zavarzinia. Next base: position 5,598 of record NZ_JBAZKR010000034.1, on the reverse strand, counting down.
AGGCCCGCTGGGGCAAGCCGGCGCCGGTCGGCCCGATCCTGGGCGACCTCCTGTCCGAACTGGTGCTCTCGGAAGAGGTCTACAAGAAGCTCGTCGGCATGCAGATGCTGGTCGAAGGTCTCGCCATGGGCGCCTTCGCCATGCTTCATGCCAAGACCTACGATCCGCTGCTCAAGAAGACCACGCAGCTGGTCATGACCGACGAGGCATTCCACCACAAGTTCGGCAAGATCTGGGCCGACCGGACGATCTCCAAGCTCTCCAAGGATGAGCACCAGCGGGTCGAGGACTGGGCCTTCAACTGTTTCCAGACCCTGTTCTTCAACCTCGTCTCGCCCGACCAGAAGGGCTGGATCTACGAGAGCCTGGGTCTCGATCCCGCCTGGGTGCAGGCCGCCGTGCTCGAAGCCTCGACCGACGACGTGCGCCGCGAACGCATGAAGGAAGGCACCGACATCTTCCGTGTGCTGATCAAGACCCTGCTGAACGCCGGCATCATCACCGAGCGCACCCAGTGGTTCTACGAGCAGTATGTCGACATGGTCCAGCTCAAGGCCGAGGGCGACTATACGGTCGGCGATGCCATCGCCGAGGAAGGCATCGAGTACCTGAAGGAAATCAACAAGAACCGCCGGCGCCCCGGCGCCACCAAAGCGGTCGCCTGAGGACTCCAAACGCCAAGGGGCGGCCGGGGAAACCCTGCCGCCCCTTTTTCTTTGCTTCCCCTTGTAATAGGGCGAAGGGCCGTGCCGGCCTCGTCTCAGGCCGCGGCCGGCAGGCCGTCGATCATGTCGACGATGTCGGCCATGATGTCGGTGAGCTGGTAGTCCTTCGGGGTGTAGACGCGGGCGACGCCGGCGGCCTTCAGCTTGGCTTCGTCTTCGGGCGGGATGATGCCGCCGACGATCACCGGGATGTCGGAGATGCCGGCCGCCTTCATCTTGTCGAGAACGTCGGTCACCAGGGCGACATGGCTGCCCGAGAGGATCGACAGGCCGACGACGTGGACGCCTTCTTCGAGCGCCGCATTGACGATCTGGGCGGGCGTCAGGCGGATGCCTTCGTAGACCACTTCCATGCCGGCGTCGCGCGCCCGCACGGCGATCTGCTCGGCACCGTTGGAATGGCCGTCCAGGCCCGGCTTGCCGACCAGGAACTTGAGACGGCGGCCGAGCTTGGCCGAGACGGCGTCGACCTTGGCGCGCACCGAAGCCATGTCGCCGGCCGGGGCCGAGGCGGCGCGGGCGACGCCGGTGGGGGCGCGGTATTCGCCGAAGACTTCACGCAGCGTCTGGCCCCATTCGCCGGTGGTGACGCCGGCATGGGCGGCGGCGATCGAAGGTTCCATGATGTTGCGGCCTTCGACCGCGGCCCGGCGCAGCTCTTCGAGCGCCGTCTTCACCTTGGCGGCGTCGCGCGACGCCCGCCAAGCCTTCAGACGTTCGACCTGCTCGGTCTCGGCCGCGTCGTCGACCACCAGGATCGCCCCCTCCTCGCCGGTGGCGAGCGGGCTCGGCGCCGATTCGGTGAATTTGTTGACGCCCACCACGGTCATGTCGCCCGATTCGATGGCGGCCAGGCGCTGGGCGTTGCTCTCGACCAGGCGCTGCTTCATGTAGGACGATTCGACGGCGGCGATCGCCCCGCCCATGGCGTCGATCCGGTCCAGCTCCTCCATCGCGGCGGCCTTCAGCTCGGCCACCTTCTGGCCGACCACGGTCGAGCCGTTGAAGATGTCGCCGAATTCGAGGAGATCGGTCTCGAAGGCCAGGATCTGCTGGCAGCGCAGCGACCATTGCTGATCCCAGGGCCGGGGCAGGCCGAGCGCCTCGTTCCAGGCCGGCAACTGCACCGAGCGGGCGCGGGCGTCCTTGGACAGGGTGACGGCCAGCATCTCGAGCAGGATACGGTAGACGTTGTTTTCCGGCTGCTGCTCGGTCAACCCCAGGCTGTTCACCTGGACGCCGTAGCGGAAGCGGCGGAAACGCTCTTCCTGCACGCCGTAGCGCTTCAGGGTGATTTCGTCCCAGAGCTCGGTGAAGGCGCGCATCTTGCAAATCTCGGTCATGAACCGGATGCCGGCATTGACGAAGAAGGAAATGCGGCCGACCACCTTGGGCAGGTCGGCGGCCGGCACCTGGCCCGCCTTCTTCACTTCATCGAGCACCGCCTGCGCGGTCGCCAGGGCATAGGCCAGTTCCTGCACCGGCGTCGCCCCCGCTTCCTGCAGGTGGTAGGAGCAGACGTTCATCGGGTTCCACTTCGGCACTTCCTTGTAGGTGAAGGAAATGACGTCGGCGATCAGGCGCATCGAGGGCTGCGGCGGGAAGATATAGGTCCCGCGCGAGAGATATTCCTTGATGATGTCGTTCTGCGTCGTGCCCTGGAGGTCGGAGCGCTTGGCGCCCTGCTCCTCGGCCGCGGCGATATAGAGCGAGAGCAACCAGGCCGCGGTCGCGTTGATCGTCATCGAGGTATTCATGCGGCCGAGCGGAATGCCGTCGAACAGGGTGCGCATGTCGCCCAGGTGGGAGATCGGCACGCCCACCTTGCCCACTTCCCCGCGCGACAGCACATGGTCCGCGTCATAGCCCGTCTGGGTCGGCAGATCGAAGGCTACTGACAATCCTGTCTGGCCGCGAGCCAGGTTGGTGCGGTACAATGCATTCGAGGCCGAGGCCGACGAATGGCCCGAATAGGTGCGGATCAGCCAGGGCTCGTCCCTCTTCGCTGCCGCCGCGGTCTCGTGCTTGCTGTCACTCATTGCAGAATCCCCACTCTCGCAACTTTCTGGCTTAAAAGCCTGCCCGCTCGGTGGCGGCGTTACTCTTTAGCCCTATATCCGATCCCATATTATTCAATTAGCATGTTGTGCGACGCAAAATAAACTTGCAACTGAGCGCCACAGCATCCAAAACTCCGCGCCTATCCGGGTTCATCTCTGTGTCATAGGATCAGGGGGCAGCCGGCAAGCGGGATGGCGCAACAACCCGACTGAACAAACAGCTTTGCGACGGAGCGCGAGGGACAGAAGCATGACGGTGACCAACACGAGCGAGGTTCAAGCGACCCTCGCTGGCCAGCCGGTCAAGGATCTCTACGAAGTGGGCGAGATCCCGCCCCTCGGCCATGTGCCGAAGTCGATGTACGCCTGGGTGATCCGGCGCGAGCGACACGGCCCGCCCGAGCAGGCCATGCAGCTCGAAGTGATGCCGGTGCCCGAGATCGGCCAGGACGAAGTGCTGCTGCTCGTGATGGCGGCCGGCGTCAACTACAATGGCGTGTGGGCCGGCCTCGGCATTCCGGTCTCGACCTTCGACGTGCACAAGAAGGACTACCACATCACCGGGTCCGATGCCTCCGGCATCGTCTGGAAGGTGGGCTCCAAGGTGAAGCGCTGGAAGGTCGGCGACGAAGTCGTGGTTCACTGCAACCAGGACGACGGCGACGACGAAGAGTGCAACGGCGGCGACCCGATGTTCTCGCCCTCGCAGCGCATCTACGGCTACGAGACGGCGGACGGCTCCTTCGCCCAATTCACCGTGGTGCAGGCCCGTCAGCTCATGCATCGGCCGAAGCACCTGTCGTGGGAAGAGAGCGCCTGCTACACGCTGACGCTGGCGACCGCCTACCGCATGTTGTTCGGCCATCGCCCGCACATCCTGCGTCCGGGCCAGAACGTCCTCGTCTGGGGTGCCTCGGGCGGTCTCGGCTCGATGGCGATCCAGTTGATCTCGATCTCGGGCGCCAATCCGATCGGCATCATCTCCGACGAGAGCAAGCGCGACTTCGTGCTCTCGCTCGGCGCCAAGGGCGTGATCAACCGCAACAACTTCAAGTGCTGGGGCCAGCTGCCCAAGGTCAATTCGCCGGAATACGACGCCTTCATGAAGGAAGCGCGCAAGTTCGGCAAGGCGATCTGGGACATCACCGGCAAGGGCAACGACGTCGATTTCGTCTTCGAGCATCCGGGCGAAGCGACCTTCCCCGTCTCCACCTTCGTGGTGAAGCGCGGCGGCATGGTGGTGTTCTGCGCCGGCACCTCGGGCTTCAACATCACCTTCGACGCCCGCTTCGTGTGGATGCGCCAGAAGCGCGTGCAGGGCAGCCATTTCGCCAACCTGATGCAGGCGAGCCAGGCCAACCAGCTGGTGATCGAGCGCCGCCTCGATCCCTGCATGTCGGAAGTCTTCTCCTTCGAGGATATTCCGCGCGCCCACACCAAGATGTGGAAGAACCAGCACAAGCCGGGCAACATGGCGGTTCTGGTTTCTGCCAAGTACCCGGGGCTGCGCACGATCGAAGACGCGATCGAAGCCGGCAACAACGCCTGAAGTAACACGACCGAGTAATCCGAGGAGCATCATCATGAGCCTGGCCGCCCCTGCAAGCGACACCGCCGACATCGTCCTGCCCGACCTGTTCGGCAAGGCGGCGGAAGCGGTCCAGGCGGCGGATGTGCTCCTCGGTCACGCCAAGGCTGCGGTCTTCGCCAAGGTCGCGGTCAACGGCAAGGTTTCGGGCGCCAAGCTCGAAGCCGAACAATTCGCCGCCCACGGCCTGGCTTGGCTGGCGACCTATGTCGAATCGATCCGCCAGCTCCTGCATTGGGCCGAGAGCCTGAAGGCCGAGGGCAAGCTCTCCCGGCTCGAGACCCTGATCCTGCAGGCCGGCTTCGGCGAATATCTGGCCCAGATCGAGGGCGGCATCGCCATGAGCCAGGTCGAGGTCGTGCGGCCCGCCGACTACGGCCTGACCGAGGACCAGCTCGACGCCTTCATGGCCGTGCCGGGCGTCTCCGCCCTGCTCCATGCCGGCAACACCGGCGCCGTGCGCGCCGAGATCGCGAGCCTGATCGCCGATGGCTTGGCCTCTGGCTTCGGCGACATGGGCCTGGACGAGACCATGGCCATGGTACGCGAAAGCTTCCGCCGCTTCGCCGAAGACAAGGTCATCCCCTTCGCCCACGAATGGCACCTGAAGGACGAATTCATTCCCCTGTCGGTGATTTCCGAACTGGCCGAACTGGGCGTCTTCGGTCTCACCCTGCCGGAAGAATACGGCGGCCACGGCCTCGGCAAGACTGCGATGTGCGTGGTGACCGAGGAACTCTCCCGCGGTTACATCGGCGTCGGCTCCCTCGGCACCCGCGCGGAAATCTTCTGCGAGCTGGTGATGGCCGGCGGCACCGAAGAGCAGAAGCAGAAGTGGCTGCCCCTGATCTCCTCCGGCGAGCTGCTGCCGACCGCGGTCTTCACCGAACCCAATACCGGCTCCGACCTCGGCTCGCTGCGTACCCGCGCGGTCAAGGACGGCGAGACCTACAAGGTCACCGGCAACAAGACCTGGATCACCCACGCCGCCCGCGCCGACGTGATGACCCTGCTCGCCCGCACCAACCCGGCCGAGCCGGGTTACAAGGGCCTGTCCATGTTCCTCGCCGAGAAGATGCGCGGCGACGATGCCAATCCCTTCCCGACCCCGGGCATGACCGGCGGCGAGATCAAGGTGCTCGGCTATCGCGGCATGAAGGAATATGAGATCGGCTTCGACGGCTTCGAGGTGAAGGCCGAGAACCTGCTGGGCCAGCAGGAAGGC
>NZ_JBAZKR010000033.1:0-43773 GCF_041650655.1 Zavarzinia sp. | reverse complement strand
TGGCGAGGCCGAGGGCCCGGGCTTCGGGATGGAAGACCTCGGGCCCGGCCAGATAGATCGATGTCATGGTGCCCTCCTCGGGCACCAATCTAGCCGATCTCAGCCCGCGACGGTGTGGCTATGCCCCCACCAGGCGGCCCCCGCCTGGACGGGGGACAGGGCGAAATCACCCTGGGCCAGGCGGAGCAAGCCGCCCCAATAGCCGGTGACCAGCCAGTGCCGCCCATCGGGGGAAGGTGCAATACCGCAGGGGAAGGACAGGCCTGCCTCGTCGGTCCGAATCAGCTTCCGCGTGGCGCCGGTGGCACCGTCGAAAACGCCGATCCTATGGCTCGCCGGGAAGCTGATCAGCACCGCGTCGGCCGTGCGGTCATAGGCGATGGAAAGGCCGTGGCGGGCGAGTTTCGGCGCTTCGGTCAGCAGGGGCACCGCCTCGCGCCCGGCCCGGCGGAGCGGCAGGGCCGAAACATAGTCGAGCCCCACCTCGGCCGCCGGATCGCGGGTGGGGTCGGAGCTCGGCGCCGCCCTGGCCACCTTGGCCGTGACGGCGAAGATGCGGTCAAGCGCAGGCGCCACCAGGTGGCGCAACTCGGCACCGAGATCCGGTGCCGCCATGCGGTCGACCAGGCGACCGCTGGCCAATTCGACGATCGCCGCCGAAGGGGCCAGGACATGGGGCAGTTCCGCCTCGCCCTCCGGGGTGTGGTCGGCGGCCGTGCTGCCGTAATTGGCGATCACCAGATGGCGGCCGTCCGCCGTCGTCTGGAGGTCGTGGGGGCGGAGCCCGTAACTCGAAAAATCACCCACGGGGCGGAGCGTCGCCGCCTCGCGGATCACCACCCGGCCGGCCATGCGGGCGAGATCCGCCATGGGGTCCGGCCCGATCGGTTCGGCCGGCGCCCGTTCGGCGATCGCGACATGAAGCCCGTCGGGTAAGGTCAGGGCATGACCGCCGAAACGCCAACCCGGACGCATAGGCGCCGCCATGGCGACGAGATCGAGGGTTTCGGGGTCGAAGGCGGCGATCGTGTCGCCCTCCATGCCGGCGAAGACCGCGACACCGGCGGCGGGTGCCAGCGCGATGCCGTGGCCGCGCACCGGATAGGCGGCCCGGCGGGGCGGCGCGTCGGGGGCACCGAGATCGAGGATGGAGACCAGAGTCCGCGGCCCGTCCCAGCCGGCGGGCGCCTTCAAGACGCCCGGACGGTCGACGATCAGACCGCCTGCTTCCGTCGCCTCGCCGCTCCGATAGCCGGGCACGAAGAGCCGCGCCGGTGCCGTGGCGGCACGCGCGGTCGACGGGCCGAGCGCGACCGAACCCAGGACGGCCATCGCCGTCCCGAGCAGGCCGCGCCGGCTGATAGTTTGCCGGCGCGAGATCATGACCGCTACCTCAGTCGCCGCCACCGCCACCGCCACCGCCGCCCTGGCGGTCGCGCGGCAGCGACGGCGCCCGGACCTCGCTGGTCAGCGGGTCGTTCCAGTTGCCGTAGCCGCCGTCACCCGGCTTGCGGCTGACCGAATTCGGACCCAGATAGTTGTCCGAGGTCCAGGTCGCCACCGGCTTGCCCTTGCCGTCGGAGATCTGCGTCACCGTATAGGTGTGCAGGCTGCCGTAGTCGATGCCGGGCACGCGATAGCCGCTGTAGGTATAGACCTTCACCGTATGATCGGCCGGGATGTCGCCCTTGGCCTTCATGTCGTTCAGCGAAGTGGCGATGGCCTGGCCCCGGCGGGTCGCCGCGTCGACGCAGGACCCGCCCGAGAGATTGAAGACATTGCTGTAGATCGTGGTGCCCGGGGTTTCACCCGAGGCCTTTTCGATCGCACTGTCGACCTTGTCGAGGTCGAGGGGCTTCGGCGGCGGCGGCGGCATCGCCTCCGCGCCGAGGTCGGGCGGGACGCAGGCCGACAGTGAGGCAGCGGCGGCAACCGCCAGGGCGGCGAAAGTGGTGCGGATCTTTCTCATGGCGGCCCCCTCAGCGAATGCTCAGATAGGACACGGCGAAGGCACCTTTGGCGCCCGAACCGGCCATGGTGAATTCGAACACGGCGACCGACGAGGCGCCCTGCGCCTGCACGCTATAGGCCGTGGTCGCGAAGGCGGCGAGATCGACAGGATGCGCCCGATCGGCGGCCGCCACCGCTTCATCCAGGCTGGCGGGCCAATGCCCGTTCATGCGCTGGTAGCGGACGATGGCATCGCGCACCGCGGCCACGGCCGGGTCGTTGTCCACCTTCATGTCGCCCAGGATCGGCTTATCCGCCGCGAAGGCCATCGACGGGGGCATAATACCGCCCGTCGCCAGCAGGGCCGCCAAGACTGCAGCCGCGATCCGTGCTTTCCTCATATATCAACTCCGCCAAAGAAAAGGATTCGCTTGAATTCTTTTTTGATAATGGAGTGCCCGATCCTTGCCCTTGAGATGGATCAATTGACCCACTACGCACGACATACGGCCAGCACTGGTGGAGCTGCCGGCCATTACCTGCGGCGGCGCAGCAATATTCTGCTGCACCGCCGAAGCGTCAGGGCGCCGCACTGTCGCCCAGGGCGTCGGCAAGGGCCTGATAGCCTGCCGTCTTCAGCTTGATGATCTGGTCCTGGTCGGAGGACGAGCGGTTGATCGAAGCGCTGAGGGCCGTATCGTCGACCGGATCGGGGCGATAGAGCCGCCAACGGCCGCTCTCGACATCGATCAGCATCCCCTTCAGCACGATACGCATCTGTTGTGTCTCGTCCGGCACGATGGCGCCGACGATCGGCACCCAGGAGACCAGCTTGGTGGCATGGTCCCGGGTCGCCGACTCGAGCGCGCCCCAATAGCACAGCACCTGGCGATAGCCGCCCTTGGCCGCCATCAGGCGGAGGCGGAGACCGTAACTGTCCTCGCCCTCCTTGGGCGGCTGGCCGCCGAAAGGCACCGCGGTGAACTGGCGCCGCTTCAGGGCCTCGACCATTTCGGGATCGGGCGCCATGGCACCCGATTGGATTACCAGCAGCGGCTGGGAGCGGCGGGGCACCGGCGGCGTCGCCGTCTTCAGGGCGGCGGCGATATCGGCTTCGGTCACTGCCGCCGCCGGATGGCCGATCAAGTCGTCCTCGGTCAGTTCACCGCGATAGAAATCGTTCCGGCCGCCGTAGCCGCTGCCGCCGACGTTGGAGATCGAGCGCGTGCTGCAAGCCGCCAGGAGGGTGGCAGCGAGCAGGACTGCGATTTTCAGGTGTCTCATGGCATTTCCCGCAACTTTTGATGTGACGAGGCATGCTTGTCGGCGGATCGTGGCGGAGCGGGGGCAATCCCAGGGCGAAACCTGGCCCAAACGAAAACGGCCGGGTCGCCCCGGCCGTTTCCCATTCACCTGTGGCGCGAATGCACCAATGCCGGATCAGGCGCGCTTCAGGGCCGCCTTGTCGGAGAGCGGGTGGCTCAGCCTGTTCGCCATCTCCTTCGGGCAGATCTGCCAGAAGCGGTCGATCTCGCGTTCCCAGTCCGAGAGCAGACGGGTCGCCAGGGGCGAGCCGGTCTCGGCCTGGTGGCGCACGACCAGATCCTTCAGCAGCCCTTCCCAATGGGCCGAGGCGAGACGCTGGAACAGCACGGACTCTTCGTTGATCCGGGACGGGAATTCGTCGTCCGGGTCATAGACGAAGGCCATGCCGCCCGACATGCCGGCGCCGAAATTGTCGCCGACCGCGCCCAGGATCACCGCGGTACCGCCGGTCATATATTCGCAGCCGTTGGAGCCGCAGCCCTCGATCACCGTGGTGGCGCCCGAGTTGCGGACGGCGAAACGCTCGCCCGCCTGGCCGGCCGCGAACAGGAAGCCCGCGGTGGCGCCGTAGAGCACCGTGTTGCCGATGATCGTGTTCTCGTGCGGGACCAGCGGCGACGAGGTCGTCGGCCGCACGATGATGGTGCCGCCCGAGAGCCCTTTGCCGACATAGTCGTTGGCGTCGCCGTAAACCTTCAGCGTGACACCCTGCACCGCGAAGGCGCCGAGCGACTGCCCGGCCGAGCCGCGCAGCGAGACGGTGATATGGCCGTGGTCGAGCCCGGCCATGCCGAACTTGCGCACGACATGGGACGACAGCCGGGTACCGATGGCACGCTGCGTGTTACGGACGGAATAGGTGAGCTGCATCTTTTCGCCGCGCTCGAAGACCGCTTCCGCATCCTTCACCATCTGGGCGTCCAGCGTGTCCGGCACCTCGTTCCGCCCTTCGATCACCGAATGGCGGGCGTAGGGGCCGGAATCCGGCGTGACCAGCAGGGGGTTGAGGTCGAGGTCGTCGAGGTGGTGATGACCGCGGGAAACCTGACGCAGCAGGTCGACCCGGCCGATCGCCTCGTCCATCGAGCGAAGACCGAGCGAGGCCAGGATCTCGCGCACTTCCTCGGCGATGAAGGAGAACAGGTTGACCACCTTCTCCGGATTGCCGTCGAACTTCTCGCGCATCGCCGGGTCCTGGGTGCAGACGCCGACCGGGCAGGTGTTCGACTGGCACTGGCGCACCATGATGCAGCCCATGGCGACCAGGCTGGCCGTGCCGACGCCATATTCCTCCGCCCCCATGAGGGCGGCCATGACGACGTCGCGGCCGGTCTTGATGCCGCCGTCGGTACGGAGCTTCACCGAGTGACGCAGGCGGTTCAGGGTGAGCACCTGGTTCGACTCGGTCAGGCCCATTTCCCAGGGCAGGCCGGCATATTTGATCGAGGTCTGGGGCGAGGCGCCGGTGCCGCCGACATGGCCCGAGATCAGGATCACGTCGGCCTTGGCCTTGGCGACGCCCGCGGCAATGGTGCCGATGCCGGAACCCGAGACCAGCTTCACGCAGACCTGGGCGGTCGGGTTGATCTGCTTCAGGTCGTAGATGAGCTGGGCCAGATCTTCGATCGAATAGATGTCGTGATGCGGCGGCGGCGAGATCAGCATGACGCCCGGCGTCGAATGGCGCAGCCGCGCGATCTCGACCGTCACCTTGAAGCCGGGCAGCTGGCCGCCCTCGCCGGGCTTCGCCCCTTGGGCGACCTTGATTTCCAGCTCGCGGGCATTGTTCAGATATTCGGCGGTGACGCCGAAGCGGCCCGACGCCACCTGCTTGATCGGCGAATTGGCGTTGTCGCCGTTCGGCCGCGGCTTGAAGCGCTCCGCCCCCTCGCCGCCTTCGCCGGAGTCGGCCTTGGCGCCGATCCGGTTCATGGCGATGGTCAGGGTCTCATGCGCCTCGGGGCTGAGCGCGCCGAGCGACATGCCGGGGGTCACGAAGCGCTTGCGGATCGAGGTGATCGATTCGACTTCCTCGATCGGCACCGGCTTGCCGGCCGGCTTGAATTCGAGCAGGTCGCGGAGCGAGATCGGCGCCCGACTGTGCAGCGCCTGGGCATATTTCTTGTAGAGCGTATAGCTGTCCGTCGCCACCGACTGCTGGAGCAGGTGGATCAGGCTGCCTTCCCAGGCATGGAGCTCGCCGTTCTTGCGGAAGCGGTAGAGACCGCCCACCGGCAAGGCCGCCACTTCCGGATCGAAGGCACGGGCGTGCAGCTCGAGGACCTTCTTCTGGATGCCGGCGAGGCCGATACCGGAGATGCGCGACTGCATGCCGGGGAAGAATTCCGCGACCAGCGCCCGGCTGAGGCCGACCGCCTCGAAGTTGTAACCACCGCGGTAGCTCGAGAGCACCGAGATGCCCATCTTCGACATGATCTTCAGGAGGCCCTGGTTGATCGCCTCCTTGAAGCGCGCGATGCATTCGGCGTGGGAAAGACCCGGGAACAGGCCGCGCGCCAGCCGGTCGGCGATGCAGGCTTCGGCCAGATAGGCGTTGACCGTGGTCGCCCCGCAGCCGAGCAGCACGGCGAAAGTATGCGTATCCAGGCACTCGGCCGAACGCACGTTGATCGAGGTGAAGGTGCGCAGGCCACGGCGCACCAGGTGGCTGTGCACGCCGCCGACGGCCAGGATCATCGGGATCGCGGCGCGTTCCTCGGAGATCTTCTCGTCGGTCAGGATCAGGTGGCCGTAGCCCTGCCGCACCGCGTCCTCCGCCTCCTGGCGGATGCGCGAAACGGCGTGCTTCAGGGCGTCCACGCCGTCGTCGGCCGCGAAGGTACAGTCGATCTCGGCGACGGAGTCACCCATCACCTTCTTCAACTCTTCGAGCTCGCCCGAGGAGACCACAGGGCTCTCCAGCACCAGGACGTTGGCCTGGGACGAATCCTGGGCCAGCACGTTCTTCAGGTTGCCGAAGCGCGTCTTCAGGCTCATCACCCGATGCTCGCGCAGGGGATCGATGGGCGGATTGGTGACCTGGCTGAAGTTCTGCCGGAAATAGTGGTGCAGCGGGCGGAACTTCTCGGACAGCACGGCGAGCGGCGTGTCGTCGCCCATGGAACCGATGGCTTCCTTGCCGTCCTCGACCATGGGCTGGAGGATCAGCTCCATGTCCTCGTGGCTGAGGCCGGCCGCGAGCTGGCGCATGCGCAGCTCCGCCCGCTCGTAAGGCGTCGGTTCCTTGGCCGGCTTGATCTTCTCGTCGAGTTCGACGATCGAGCGCGTCCATTCGACGTAAGGATGCTGGGCCGCCAGCATGTCCTTCACTTCGCGGTCGTGGTAGAGCCTTCCGTCGGCGAGGTCGACGGCGATCATCTGCCCAGGCCCGAGACGGCCCTTCTCGACCACATTCGCCTCCGGCAGCAGGACCATGCCGGTCTCCGAGCCGATGACCAGGAGGCCGTCGCGCGTGATCGTATAGCGCATGGGACGCAGGCCATTACGGTCGAGACCGCCGACGATCCAGCGCCCGTCGGTCATGGCGAGCGCCGCCGGGCCGTCCCACGGCTCCATCACCGCATTGGCATAGGCATACATGGCCCGGTGCGCTTCCGGCATGGTCGACTTCTTCGACCAGGCTTCGGGCACCAGGAAGGTCTTGGCCAGCGGCGCCGAGCGGCCGGCCCGCACCAGGACCTCGAAGACATTGTCGAGGGCGGCCGAGTCCGAGCCGCCGGGCTGGATCACCGGCTTGATGTCGTCCGAATATTCGCCGAAGGCTTCCGAGACCATGCGGATCTCATGGCTCTTCATCCAGTTGACGTTGCCGCGCCAGGTGTTGATCTCGCCGTTGTGGGCGAGCATGCGGAAGGGCTGCGCCAGCTTCCACTTGGGGAAGGTGTTGGTCGAATAGCGCTGGTGATAGATCGCGAAGGACGAGACGAAACGATCGTCCGTCAGATCCGGATAGAAGTTCTCCAGGTCCGCGGCCAGGAACATGCCCTTGTAGATGATCGAGCGCGCCGACAGCGAGCAGACGTAGAAATCGGTCGAGATATTGGCTTCCAGCGCGCGCTTCTCGATCCGGCGGCGGATGATGAAGAGCTTGCGTTCGAACTCGTCGACCGTGAACCCTTCCGGGTGCTCGATCATGATCTGCTCGATCTCGGGCCGCGTCGCATTGGCCTTCTCGCCGATCACCGAAATGTCGACGGGAACCTGGCGCCAGCCGTAGATGTAGAAGCCGAAGTTCAGGATCTCCTGCTCGACGATGGTGCGGCAGGCTTCCTGCTGGCCGAAGTCGGTGCGGGGCAGGAACACCATGCCTACCGCGAGGCCGCGCTCGCTCGGCACATGGCCGGTCGAGCGGACGTGATCGGTGAAGAAGTCCTGCGGGATTTCGATGTGGATGCCGGCGCCGTCGCCCGTCTTGCCGTCGGCATCGACCGCACCGCGGTGCCAGACCGCCTTCAGCGCGTCGATGCCGGCGCGCACCACTTCGCGCCGCGGCCGGCCGTCGATCGCGGCCACCAGGCCGACGCCGCAGGAATCCTTCTCGTCCTCGTGGGAGTAGAGGCCCTGGGAATCCAGGCGTTCCGTCTCCTTCAGCCAGTGGGCGACGAATTCGGAACCGCTCTCGTAATTCTTGCTCATGTCTCGTCCCTCCAACCGGTCAGGAGGCCTTGGCGATGGCGGCATCCGCCTTCGCCTGCAAATAGGAGTGCATCTGGTCGGCGACGTCGCGGCCGTCGCGGATCGCCCACACCACGAGGGAGGCGCCGCGCACGATGTCACCCGCGGCGAAGACACCCTCGACATTGGTCATCTGGGTCTTGAAATCGACCTTCACGGTGCCCCAGCGCGAGACCGACAGTTCGGGCGCGCCGAACAGCTTCGGCAGGTCCTCGGGGTCGAAGCCCAGCGCCTTCACCACGAGATCGGCCGGCAGGTTGGTCGAGGAACCCTCGATCACCTCAGGCGTCTGGCGCCCGCTCGAATCCGGCAGGCCGAGACGCATGCGATGGGCCTTGACCGCGGTCACCTGGCTGTCGCCCAGGAACGCCTGCGGTGCCGAGAGCCAGACGAATTCGACGCCTTCCTCCTCGGCGTTCTTCACCTCGCGCATGGAACCCGGCATGTTCTCCCGGTCGCGGCGATAGAGGCATTTCACCGATTTGGCGCCCTGGCGGACGGCGGTGCGCACGCAGTCCATCGCGGTGTCGCCGCCGCCGATCACGATCACGTTCTTGCCGTTGGCGTCGAGCGCGCCGGATTCGAATTCCGGCACCGTGTCGCCGAGGCCGACCTTGTTCGAGGTGGTCAGATAGGTCATGGCCGGCACCACCCCGGCGAGGCCCGAACCCGGCACCGCCACGTCGCGCGCCTTGTAGACGCCGGTCGCGATCAGCAGGGCGTCGTGCTTGGCCTTCAGGTCGGCGAGGGAGGCGTCGCGGCCGATCTCGAAATTCAGGTGGAAGGTGACGCCCTGGTCCTTCAGCAGGTCGGCGCGGCGCCCGATCACCTGCTTTTCGAGCTTGAAGCCCGGGATGCCATAGACCAGCAGGCCGCCGACGCGGTCGTAACGGTCGTAGACATGGACCTCGTACCCCTTGGCACGCAGCATTTCGGCCGCGGCGAGACCGGCCGGGCCTGCACCGATGATGCCGACCGACTGGCCCAGTTCCTTGCGCGGCTTGCGCGGCTTCACCCAGCCGTTCTCCCAGGCGGTGTCGGTCAGGAATTTCTCGACCGAGCCGATGGTGACCGAGTTGAAGTCCTTCTCGATCACGCAATTGCCTTCGCACAGGCGGTCCTGCGGGCAGATGCGGCCGCAGACTTCCGGCATCGAATTGGTCGCCTGCGACAGTTCGTAGGCTTCCTGCAGGCGCCCCTCGGCGGTCAGCTTCAGCCAGTCCGGGATATTGTTGGAGAGCGGGCAATGCACCTGGCAGAAGGGAATGCCGCATTGCGAGCAGCGGCTGGCCTGCGCCTGGGCGGAGGGCTGAACGAAGGTCGCATAGATCTCGGCGAAGTCGTTCACACGCTCTTCCGCACTCCGCTTCGGCGGCGTCTGCTGCTCGAGCGACACGAACTTCAGCATCTTGTTTTCAGCCATGGCGCACTCCATCGCGGCCCAGGTCAAACGCCCCCGGCCTCGCAGTCTGGCTCATGGGCGCGTTACGGCGGTCCCGGCGCGTGGCGCCGGTTTCATCCGTGTTGATACCTGCAATTTTCCTGATCGCAAAGCAGAAAAATGCCGTTAGGTAAATATTACTGTCCTAATTTCCGCGGTCGCCCAGGAAGGAAGCAGGGCGAGCCCAGATTTTAGGCATAAATAGTTCCGTTTTGCGACCTATATGGCGGCGCAGCACGCCGTCCCGGCCTCGGCCGGCGGTCCCGACAACCTTGATTTGAAACGATTTTCCCACAGCCGTCGAGATCGATGTGGGCGCCGGCGCTCGCAGGCGCAAAAAAACCCGCCCGGTTCGCCCCGGGCGGGTTCTCGTTCAGGAGAGCGGCCGAAGCTCAGCCTTCGACGGTGGTCGCCGTGGCGTATTGGCCAGTCTTGCGGAAGCGCAGGAGATAGGACGGCACCACCGCCTCGACCGAATCCGGCGTGATGCCGAAGGCGTCGAAGCCGGGCGCATCGGGCGCCACCACATTGTCGACTTCCAGCATCTTCACCTGGTCGACGGTGATCGGCGCGCCGGGCAGCCAGCCGACCGCAGCCGCCTGCAGCTTGGCGAGGCCGAGGGGCACGGGCAGCAGCAGGGCCTTGCGCCCCGTCACCTTGAGGATCAGTTCCATGAGCTGGCGGAAGCTGTAGACCGTGGGGCCGCCCAGTTCATAGGGCTTGTCGGCGGCGGTCACGGTGCCGTTCACCGCCGCGACCACGGCATCGGCGACATCGCCGGCATAGACCGGCTGCACCAGGTTGGCGCCGCCGCCGATCAGCGGCAGCACCGGCGAGTAGCGCGCCAGATTGGCGAAGCGGTTGAAGAACTTGTCTTCCGGCCCGAACACCAGGGAGGGGCGCAGGATCACCGCCTCCGGGAAGGCCGCCTTCACACCGGCCTCGCCCGCCGCCTTGCTGCGGCCGTATTCGGACGGCGCATCGGCCGCGGCGCCGATCGCCGAGAGCTGGACGAAGCGCGAGGCGCCGGCCGCCTTGGCCGCCTCGGCCACGCGTTTGGCACCCTGGGCCTGGATCAGGTTGAAGCTCTGGCTGCCCGACTCGGCGATCAGGCCGACCAGGTTGACCACCGCCTCGGCACCGTGCACCGCCAGTTCGACCGACGCCTTGTGGCGCACATTGGCCTGCACGATGGCGATCTGCCCGACGTCGCCCATGGGGCGGAGAAAGCCCGCTTCCTGCGGCCGCCGCACGGCGACGCGCACGCGCCAGCCCTGTTTGGCCAGCCGCTTCACGACGTAGCGACCGACGAAACCCGAACCCCCGAATACCGTGACCAGCCTGTCGGCCATCTGCGCACTCCAGTCCCGAACCTTATTGCGCGCACCATAACCATTAAGGGGGCCGCCGCCAATGGCGCCGCGGCCCTCATGGATAAAGGTCGAAGCATTTGGCATGATGGCGCCGTGTCCTCGCCCGATTCCACCCCGCCCGTCCTGATCGTCGACCATCTGGCCAAGCGCTTCGGTGCGCTCGAGGCGGTGGCCGATGTCAGCTTCTCGATCGCGGCGGGCGCCATCACCGGCTTGCTGGGCGGCAACGGCGCCGGCAAGACCACCACGATCGCCATGATCCTGGGCCTCCTGAAGCCCACGGCCGGCACCATCCGCGTGCTCGGCCACGACCTCGCGCGGGAGCCGGTCCTGGTCAAATCCTGGCTCAATTTCTCCTCGCCCTATGTCGATCTGCCGCACCGCCTGACCGTCGAGGAGAATCTGACCGTCTTCGCCCGCCTCTACGGCGTCGCCGAACCGCGCCGCCGGGTGGCCGAACTGGCCGGCGACCTCGACCTCGGCGACTTACTGGAGCGCCCGGTCGGCCGCCTCTCCGCCGGGCAGCGGACGCGCGTCGCCCTGGCCAAGGCGCTGGTCAATTCGCCCCGCCTCCTGCTCCTGGACGAGCCGACCGCCTCGCTCGATCCCGATACCGCCGACTGGGTGCGGACCTATCTGCTGGACTATCAGCGCCGCGCCGGTGCTGCCATCCTGCTC
Source organism: Zavarzinia sp. (assembly GCF_041650655.1). GTDB lineage: Bacteria > Pseudomonadota > Alphaproteobacteria > Zavarziniales > Zavarziniaceae > Zavarzinia. The sequence continues at coordinate 32,310 of NZ_JBAZKR010000033.1, read as the reverse complement.
GCCTCCCACAATATGGCGGAGGTCGAGCGGATGTGCGCCGACGTCGTGATGATGCAGAAGGGCCGCGTGGTCGACCACGACACGCCCGCCGGCCTGCTCGCCCGCTATGGACGGGAGAATCTCGAACAGGTCTTCCTCGATATCGCCCGCAGCGGCGTGAAGGGGGCGGCATGAGCGCGCCGTCGCTGAACCGGATCGGCGCCCTGGTGCTGCGCCATTGGTACCTGCTCCGCTCGTCCTGGCCGCGGCTCCTCGACATGGTCTATTGGCCGACGGTGCAGATGCTGACCTGGGGCTTCATCACTGTCTCGCTGGCACCGCCGGCGGGTGCCGCGGGCCAGGGCCTCGGCGTGCTGCTGGGTGCCGCCCTGCTGTGGGACGTGCTGCTGCGCGCCCAATTGGGCACCTCGATGTCCTTTCTCGAGGAAATGTATTCGCGGAACCTCGGCCACCTGATGGCGAGCCCGCTCCGCCCGATCGAATTCCTGGCGGCGCTGGCGACCGTGGGCATGCTGCGCACCCTGGTCGGCATGGTGCCGACCAGCCTGCTGGCGATCTGGTTCTTCGGTTTCTCGATTTACGACATGGGCCTGTCGCTGGCCGCCTTCTTCGCCCTGCTGGTCTTCATGGGCTGGGCCATCGGCCTGTTCATCGCCGGCCTCGTGATGCGGGTCGGCATGGGGGCGGAGGCCCTGGCCTGGGGCTTCGTCTTCGCCATCGCACCCCTTTCGGCGGTGTTCTACCCCCTCGCGGTATTGCCCGAATGGCTGCAGCCGGTCTCGCTCGCCCTGCCCTCGACCCATGTCTTCGAAGGGATGCGCGCGCTGCTCCGCGACGGCGTGGTCCGGGGCGACCATCTGGCCGCCGCCTTCGCCCTCGACCTGCTCTATCTCGGATTGGGCATTGCGGCCTTCCTCGCCTTCCACGAAAGTGCGCGCGACCGCGGACGCCTGCTCCAGATGGGCGAATGAGGGAACCCTGATCGCTACCGGCCGTTGGTCCGGTGGGGGTAGCAGAAGGAAGAGCGAAATGCAGATGATGTCCCGACGCGACCTGATGGGCGGTGCCGTCACCGCCATCGCCCTGGCCGGCTTCGGCCGCGCCGCCCTGGCCGCTTCCGACCAGCAGACCCTGGTCGACCAGGCGCGCATCACCATCGAGAGCATGGGCAGCGACCCGTCCTACGGCGACATGAAGGCCTATCTCAGCCGTTCCGTCGGCTGCCTGATCGTGCCCCAGCTTCTCAAGGCCGGCTTCATCATCGGCGGCTCGGGCGGCGACGGCGTGCTGGTCGGCCGCGACAAAGCGAGCGGGCAATGGTCCGCCCCCGCCTTCTATTCGCTGGCGGCCGGTTCGATCGGCCTGCAGATCGGCGCCCAGGCTTCGGAAGTGGTCCTGGTGGTCAACAACCAGCGCGGCCTCGAGGCGATCTTCAAGGACGAGATGAAGCTCGGCGCCGACGCCTCGATCGCGGTCGGCCCCGTGGGTTCGGGCGTCGAAGCGGCGACCACGACCAATTTCCGCGCCGACATCTATTCCTACGCCCGGGCCAAGGGCCTGTTCGCGGGCGCCTCGCTCGAAGGCGCCGGCGTGCTCTCGGCGGCGAGCTGGAACAAGGCCTACTACGGCCGTTCGGTCAATCCGCGCGACATCGTGCTGAACCGCCTGGTGGACAATCCGGGCGCTGCCGCCCTGAAGTCGACGCTGGCCCGCGTCGCCCACGCCTGATCAGAACACCGCCGACAGGACGCTGGCCGCGGCCAGCACGACGATCCACAGCGCATGGGCCCGGTCGACCACGATCCGGGCCCCCGCCAGGCGGCGCGCCGCGGCCGAGGGCACCAGCCCGCCGCGGTCCAGCACGCCGGCCAGCGCGGTGACCGCGGGCGACGGCGCCAGGCCCGGCGCCGGCAGCCGGCCAAGGCCGATCAGCACCCCCGCGATCCAGGCGGCCGGCGCCGTCAGCAGCCCGTGACAGCGCCGAACCGCGCGGCCGAAGTCGCCGTCCCGGTCCCGGTCCACGGCATGGACCAGCCATTGCCCGGCCTTGATCGCGAAAAGTCCCGGCAAGCCGGCCGCCAGATAGGCGAGCGGCAGCGCCACCGCCCCATCGGCGAAGCGCGAGGCGAGGCGGGCACAGGCGATCGTGCCGACCTGTTCGGCCCGCCGCGGCCCCAGCGAGGCGAGGCCCTGGACCGCGCGCCGCGCCGTCGAGCGGGCGGCCTGATAGGCGATTCCGGCGGCCAGGATGAAGACTTCCGACACGGCGGGCCAAGGCGCCGGCAGCCAGTCGCGCAGCGCCGCCGCCACCGCGAAGCCGAGGCCGACGGCGAGACCCACCACCACCAGCCAGAGCAAGGTACCGCGGAAACGCCGGGTCGCCGCCGGGCGCCTGGCCCGGTTCAGCCGCCGCACCAGAATGGCGACGGGCCGCGCCACCACGGCCGGGGGCGACGCCCGGCGGCGCGGCCACAGACGGTCGATCATCAGGGCGGCGATGGCCGGGCCGGCCGGCTGGACGGCGAACCAGTGGACGAATGCGTCGAGCACCCCTGCCCGCCCCTTCCGCGATCCGTTAGAATGCCGCCCGATTACGGAGGGGCCGGGGGGCGTCGTCAAGTGTCCGGAGTTCGTCGATGCGCCGCCTGATGCTGATCCTGCCGGCGGCGCTCCTGCTGATCGCCGGCCTCGGCTTCGGTGCTGCCTGGACCGCGCACCGCCTGCATTGGCTGGCGCCGGGCGACGATCCCTGGGGCCGGCTGGACCTCGACGCGGCACCCGGCTGGTTCACCCGGTCGCAACTGCTCGCCCTGACCGAGGACCCGGTCGCCTGTTTCGCGACGCTGCGCGCCGGCCATGTCGCCTTCGAGGCGATCCCGGACGAGCCGATCGTCGAAGGCTGCGGCTTCGCCGACGCGCTTCGCTACGCGGGCGAAAAGGCACGCTTCAAGGCGCCCGTCGTGCTGACCTGCGCCATGACCGCCGCCTATGTCCTGTTCGAGCGCCAAGTCCTGCAACCTGCGGCGGAGCGCGAGCTGCGCAGCCGGATCACCGCGGTCGAAGACTGGGGCACCTATAATTGCCGCAACATCGGCCGCGAGGAAGGCCGGCGGCGCAGCGAGCACGCCAAGGCCAATGCAATCGACCTCGCCGGTTTCACCACGGCGAGCGGCCGGCGCGTCACCATCACGGCCGATTGGGGCAAAGGCGATGCCGCCGGGCGCTTCCTCCTGGCGCTTCGCGACGGCGCCTGCCACTGGTTCAAGGTCGTGCTGGGACCCGATCACGACCCCACCCACCACGACCACCTGCATCTCGACATGGGGCCTTTCGGGGCCTGCCGTTGAGGGGCCGCCGGGGCGATTTCCCTTCGTCCCCGGTGCGCCGCGGGTTAGGGTCTCGGCAACAGAAAATGAGTGGAACCGTGCGCGCCCTGCTTGCCCCCCCAGCCATCGCCGCCACCGCGATCGCCCTCGTCCTCGCTGCCTGCGCCAAGCCGGCCCCGCCGCCCGGCCCGGACCGCGCGGCCGAGGCCCGCGCCGCCTTCGGCGACCAGCTCGAAGCCTATCAGGGCAAGCCTTTCGCCGACTTGGTGACCAGCTATGGCGAGCCGACGACCAGGAAGCCCGCCTCGGACGGCGGCACCGTCGCCGTCTGGTCGCGCCGCGGCAATGCGATCGTCGACGGCAAGGAAATCGTGCAGGACTGCGACGTGACCGCCTTCGTCGACCAGAAGGGCGTCGTCTCCGGCATCGTGGCGGGCGGCAGCACCCTGTTCTGCGCCCGGAGCTTCGTGCCGACCCGGCGCGAGGCCCCGGCGCAGAGCCCGCTCTATTCCGGACCGAGCGTCGGCGGGTCGAGCGACTCGACGGCCCTGCCCGGCGCGCACGGCGCCCTGCCGCCGCCGTTCTGAGCGCTTCCGACCAAAGGGCGGGTTGCTAAGACCGGCCCGCCCCGCCTAGGCTCGGTCACAAACAAAGGGCGAAGACCCGTCCAGGAAACAGGCCGTGCTGATCGCGTTTCTGACCGACATCCATTCGAACCGGGAAGCCTTCTCGGCCTGCCTCGCCCACGCCGAGGCCAAGGGCGCGCAGAAATTCGTCTTCCTCGGCGACTACATCGGCTATGGCGCGGATCCGGAATGGACCGTGCAGACGGTCATGGAACGGGTCGCCAAGGGGGCCGTCGCCATCCGCGGCAATCACGACGATGCGGCGACCGGCGGCGTCGGCGGCATGAACAACAATGCCGCGGCGGCGATCGAATGGACCCGTGGCCATCTCTCCCGCGATTCGCGCCGCTTCCTCGACGCCCTGCCGATGACGGTGATCGACGACGACCGCCTCTATGTCCATGCCGACGCTTCGGCGCCCGACCGCTGGATCTATGTGACCGACGGCGAGAGTGCGCGCCACAGCCTGGAAGCGGCGGAGACGCGGCTGGTCTTTTCGGGCCATGTCCATGTCCCCGGCATCTACGGCCTCTCCGGCCTCGGCAAGCTGACGCCGTTCCAGCCGACGCCGGGTGTCTCCGTGCCCCTGCTGGCGCAGCGCCGCTGGCTCTGCCTGATCGGCTCGGTCGGCCAGCCACGGGACGGCAACCCGGCCGCGGCCTATGCCCTCTACAATACCTTCACGGCCGAGATCACCTTCCAGCGCGTGCCCTATGACGTCGAGGCGGCGGCGCGGAAGATCGTCGACGCCGGCCTTCCCACCGGCCTCGCGTCCCGTCTCTTCGCCGGGCGCTGATCGTGGTCGCCAGGATCGAGACGGGCCGCGTCATCGACGGTTTCCTGGTCGATTCCCAGATCCACCGGGGCGGCATGGCGACACTGTGGTCGGTCCGCCACGACGCCTATTCGATCCCCCTGATCATGAAGGTGCCGCGCCTCGCCGAGGGCGAGGACCCGGCGGTGATCGTCGGCTTCGAGATGGAGCAGATGATCCTGCCGCGCCTGACCGGCGTCCATGTGCCGCGCTTCATCGCCTCGGGCGACTTCAAGACCACGCCCTATATCGTGATGGAGCGGATCGACGGGCCGACCCTGCACAAGCGCCTGCCCGACCTGCCCCTGCCGCCCGCCGAAGTGGCCGACATCGGTGCCCGGGTGGCGACCGCGCTCGACGCCCTGCACCGCCAGCAGGTCGTCCATCTCGACGTCAAACCCTCCAACATCATGGTGCGGCCGACGGGCGAGATGGCGCTGGTCGACTTCGGCCTGTCGCGCCACCTGCAACTGCCCGACCTGATGGACGAGGAATTCCGCGTGCCTTACGGCACCGCGCCCTATATGGCGCCGGAACAGATCCTGGGCCAGCGTTCGGAGCCGCGGAGCGATCTCTTCTCGCTCGGCGCCTTGATGTATTTCTTCGTCACCGGGATCCGGCCCTTCGGCGATCCGCAGGGCATGAAGGGCCTGAAGAAACGCCTGTGGCGCGATCCCGTGCCGCCGCGCGGCATCAAGCCGGACTGCCCGCCCTGGCTGCAGGAGATCATCCTCCGCTGCCTCGAAGTCAATCCGGCGCTGCGCCACCCGACCGCGGCCCAGCTCGCCCTCGACCTGCGCAACCCGGGCCAGGTGCAGTTGACCGCGCGGGCCGAGCGGCTGGAACAGGACGGGTTCTTCACCGCCTGGCGCCGCCGGCTCGACATCGACCAGTTGATCCATGTCGAGAAGCCGTCGGGCGACGCCCCCATCGTCATGGTGGCGATCGACCCCGCCACCCAGTCCGACGCCGTGGCCGACGCCATGCGCGCCAATGTGCGCCATACCATGTCGGCCATGCCGAACGCCCGCCTCGCCTGCGTCAACGTGCTCAAGCTGCGCCGCATCGGCATGGATTCGACCCTCGACGAGGAGGGCGAGAACAAGCACATGCAGCGCCTGATCGAGCTCCGCCACTGGGCCCGCCCGCTCGGCCTCGGCGAAGGCCAAGTGACCTACCACGTCCTCGAAGCGGTCTCGCCCGCCACCGCCATCCTCGAATTCGCGCGCTCCAACCACATCGACCAGATCGTGATGAGCGCCCGCGCCCGCTCGACCATGCGGAGCCTGCTCGGCTCCGTCTCCGGCGAAGTGGCGGCCGAGGCGCCCTGCAGCGTCACCGTGGTGCGCACCAGGGGCGACGGCGAGGGCGGCGAGGGCTGAGGCTTATTCCACGGCACGAAATCGTTAGAAGTTCTTATTAGGACGACACAAGGCCGTGGATTGATCCAGATCATCCGCCGGCACTGTTGTTTACGCTGCTCTGTCTGCCTGGACATCTGCCGAGGCGACCATGAGCTTCTACCGCGATCTGAGCGACAAATCGGCCCTCCGGGCCTGGAACACCCGCCCGCGCGAGGTCTTCCGCCATTTCGGCGTGACCCCGCTGGCCCCCACCATCGGCGCCCGGATCGAGGGGCTGGACCTTTCGGCCGAGTTGGACGACGAGCAGGCGGCAGAACTCCGCCGCGCCCTCGACACCCATCTCGTGCTGGCGATCCCGGGCCAGCGCCTGGACCGCGAGGCACACAAGCGCCTGGGCCGCCAGTTCGGCGCGCTGCACAGCCACCTGCTGGGCAAGGCGCGGGTGATCAAGGGCGAGACCTATGATCCCGAGATCCTGTCCTGGCAGACCGGCGCCGGCTCCACCTTCACCGCGGGCGACGCCTGGCACGCCGATGTTTCCTGCGACGCCCATCCGATCCAGGTTTCGGCGCTGCATGTCACCCGCCTGCCCGAGGTGGGCGGCGGCGACACCGCCTTCGCCAATATGTATCTCGCCTACGAAAGCCTGTCGGACCGCTTCAAGAGCCTGCTCGCCGGGCTGACCGCGCTGCACGACGGCGGCCGCGCCTGGACCGCCGGCTATGGCTCGCAACCCGACACGGGGCGCAATTTCCCGGCCACGGAACATCCGGTGGTGGCCCGCCATCCGCGCACCGGGCGGCCTTTCCTCTATGTCAATCCGGCCTTCACCAGCCATATCGTGCAATTGCCGCGGCATGAGAGCGACGCCCTGCTGGGCTTCCTGCACCGCCATGTCGAACGCAGCCTGCCGTTCCAGGTCCGCGTCGGCTGGGAGGAGGACATGATCCTGCTGTGGGACAATTGGGCGACCCAGCATCACGCCGTCTGGGACTATTACCCCTTCGAGCGCTGGGGCGAGCGGGTCTCCGCCGTGCCGGCCTACGGCCCGGTCGCGGCCTGATCCGGCGCCTGGCGAAGGTCGCGGGTGATCTCGACCAGATGGTCCATCACGGCGCGGACGCGGGGGGCCCGGCGCAGGTCCGGATGGACCACGAGCCAGAGGTCCCGCGCCGCCGCCGGCCCCTCGGCCAGGCAGACGAGGTCCGCCGCCGGATCGGCCAGGACATGGGGCAGCGCGCCGAGCCCGAGGCCGGCCCGGACCGCGGCCACGATGGCCGAGAGGTCGTTGGCCATGAGCGCCACCGGCAACTCGCCCGCAAGATCGCGCAGCCAGCGCTGCTGCGGCACTTCCGCCAATTCGTCGTCATAGCCGATGTAGCGCCGCCGCCCGGGCGGCGTGCCCTCGACATAGTCGCGCCGGCCATAGAGACCATAGGCGAGACCGCCGACCCGCCGCGCCACCAGGCCGTCGCCTTCCGGCGGCAGCAGGCGGAGCGCCAGGTCGACCTCGCGCCGGGCGAGATTCGAGGCCGCGGTGGCGCCGACCAGATCGATCGCCAGCCCGGGGTGCCGATCCAGCAACGGGCCGAGCCGCGGCATCAGCCAGAGCGCGCCGAGGGCGGGCGGCACGCCGATCCGGACCGTGCCCTCGATACCGCGGCCGGCACCGTCCGCTTGCCGCTCGAAGGCCAGGACCGCCGCCTCGACCGCCTCCAGCCGCCCGGTCAGGGCCTCGCCGTCCGCAGTCAGGCGGTAGCCGCGCGGCAGGCGGTCGAACAGCTTCAGGGCGAGCCGCGCCTCGAGCGCCGCGATCCGCCGCGCCACCGTCGTATGGTCGGTGCGCAGTGCCCGTGCCGCCGCCGACAGGCTGCCGCCACGGGCCAGCGCCGCGAAGAAGCGAAGGTCGTCCCAATCGTCCATCTGCGCATTATCGCACAGATAAGGCGCGAGCATCCCGGGTTTCTGCGCAGATGATCCGGACCTAGGGTTCCGCCGTCCAGAACGGCAGGAGAAGCCCATGTCCCTCGTCATTGCCATGGCCGCCCATGGCGGCGCCGACGTCTTGCAGGCCCGCGACATCGCGGTGCCGCCGCCCGGTCCCGGCGAAGCCCGCATCGTCCAGGCCGCCGCCGGGGTCAATTTCGTCGACATCTACCACCGCAGCGGCCTCTATCCCGTGCCCGGCCTGCCCGCCGTGCCGGGGGTCGAAGGGGCCGGCGTGGTCGAGGCGGTCGGGCCGGGGGTCGAGGCGCTTCGTCCCGGCGACCGTGTCGCCTATGCCGGCCTGCCCATCGGCGGCTATGCCGAGGTGCGGAACCTGCCGGCTTCGCGCCTGCTGGCGCTGCCCGCCGGCATCGCCGTCTCGACCGCGGCCGCCGCCATGCTGCGCGGCCTGACCGCCCATATGCTGCTGCACCGGGTGGTGAAGGTCGGGCCGGGCAGCACCCTGCTGGTCCATGCCGCGGCGGGCGGCCTCGGCCTTCTGCTCACTCAATGGGCGAAGCGCCTGGGGGCACGGGTGATCGGCACGGTCGGCAGCGAAGAGAAGGCCGCACTCGCCCTGGCCCATGGGCTCGACCATGCGATCCTTCACCGCGAGCAGGATTTCGTCGCCGAGACCCGTCGCCTGACCGACGGCCGCGGCGTCGACGTCGCCTATGACGGCATCGGCGGCGACACGCTGAAGCGGACCCTGGACGCCGTCGCCCCGTTTGGCACGGTGGCCAGCGTCGGCCAGGCCGGCGGGCCGATCCCGGCCTTCGAGGTGACCGAGCTCGGCCCCCGGCGCTGCCTCGCCCTGGCGCGGCCCAGCGTCTTCGCCTATGCCGCCGACCTGCCGTCCTACCGCGCCGCGGCCGGTGCCCTCTTCGCCGCGATCGCGGATGGGCTTCGGATCACCGTGGGGGCCGAATTCCCCCTGGCCCAGGCGGCGGACGCCCAGCGCGCCCTGGAGGCCGGCCGGACCACCGGCTCGATCCTGCTGCGGCCCTGAAGCGGACCCTGGGGGCGGGGTTTCCCGCCCCCAAGATAATGCACAATTTAGAAATAATAACTTTCTGAACGGCCCATTTTTGACCAGAACGAAACACCCTACCTTCTCTCCATCAAGCCGCCACGGGCGGCCGACAGGGGAGACAAGACATGATCGAACTTCGTCCCTTCAAAGGTCTCGGCGGTGCCGACCACGGCTGGCTGAAGGCCAAGCATCACTTCTCCTTCGCCAACTACTATGATCGCGAACGCCTCGGCTGGGGCTCGCTGCTGGTCTGGAACGACGATACGATCCAGCCCGACACCGGCTTCCCGACCCATTCGCACGCCAACATGGAAATCATCACCTATGTCCGCAAGGGCGCCATCACCCATCGGGACAGCCTGGGCAACGAAGGCCGCACCGAGGCGGGCGACGTGCAGGTGATGTCGGCCGGCACCGGGATCAGCCATTCGGAATACAACCTGGAGCCGGAAGACACCCAGATCTTCCAGATCTGGATCAACCCGACCAGCCGCGGCAAGGCACCGTCCTGGGGCGCCAAGCCCTTCCCCAAGGGTGACCGCTCCGGCCGCTTCGTGACGCTCGCCTCCGGCTTTGCCGAAGACGCCGAAGCCCTGCCGATCCGGACCGACGCCCGCGTGCTGGGCGCCAGCCTGAAGGCGGGGGAGAGTGTCGTCGTCGATCTCGACGCCGCCCGCCACGCCTATCTGGTGCCGGCGGCCGGCAAGGTCCGGGTCAACGACGTCACCGTGGCGGCCCGCGACGGCGCCGCCATCACCGGCCTCGACAAGATCGAGGTCACGGCGATCGAGGATGCCGAGGTGGTCCTGGTCGACGCTGCGTAACAGGGCGGTAGCGCAGGGTGCTCCGGTGGCGAAGCCGGGCACCCTGAAACCGGGCTTGCCACCACCTCGGTTGCACCGGCAGCCGTTTTCACCGACCATGGGGATACGACAGGCAGGAGGCCAGGGCGCGATGGTTCATCCGGAAGCTGTTGTCCCTTCCGCTGATCAGCCGTCCTCGCCCCCGGGGCGGCGGCCCCTCGGGCAGGCCCGCAGCCTGGCCCTGGCGATCCTGGCCGCCAACCTCGCCGTGCTCCTGCTCGTGCTGTTCTGGCTGAGCGACTTCCTGCTGGGCAGCCCGATCGGCAGACCTGTCGTCGTCGCCCCCTTGGGCAAAGCCACAGACTATTCCCAGGCCATGGCCGAAGTGGTGACCAGCACGGCCGACACCAATATCCAGCTCGCGGTCGGGCTCTTCATCGCTGTCGGCTATGTCGTCGGCAAGGCCGGCATACGACCGCGCCGGCTGGCGCTGGACGTCGCGCTGGGCGCCTCCTTCCTGGTCGCGGTCATCCTGTCCATCTTCTTCGCGATCAAACTGAAATCGAGCTATCTCATCCAGATGCAGTTCGATCAGATCGACGCCGAACTGCTGGAGCCCGCCTTTTCCGCCAATCTTCTGGCGATGTTGGTGGCCTGCCTGTTGGGTCTCGCCCTGATCGCCACTCATCTCGGCGTCTTCGGCGACCGCGAGGCGCAGCCATGACGCGGACCATCGCTTCGGCCCTGCTCTGCCTCGGCATCGGCGCCTGCACGCAAATCACGTACGATGATCCGACGCTGCCGGCGCCACCGACGCCCATCTGCCCGGCGAGCGGAGGCGCGGGCTCGGTTCCCTTCGACCTCTCGACGCGGCATGTCGTCGGTGTCGGATTCCGCACCGGCGACCCGCCGCTGATGAAGCTGGTCGTCGATCTGGAGAACGGCGAGCTGGGCGGCCTCTTCCTCTGCACCCGTGCCGGGCTGCGCTTCCCGGTGCCCGGCTATGCCGCGCTCTCGGACCAGGAACTCGCGGAAGGTGTCGGCCTTTTCGACCTCCGGCCGGATCGGCCGCTCGGGACGATCGCCGGTACCCTCGCAGACGGCATCGACCTCGTCCACGTCAGCGGCCGCACCGAGCCGCTGTGGCGACCGACCGCCCCGCGGCCGCTCCGCCTGCGGATCGACTACGCGACCCTCATCGCCGAGCAACCCCTGTCGCTGGTGACCGGCTGGCTTGCAGTGTCCGACTTCAACGCCGAACTCGGCCGGATCGACAGCGACCTGACCAATTCGCCGACGTTCTCTTCCCACGACCGGGCCGAGGCCGTCCTGCAGGCCGCATTGTTGGGCGGAATGAACGGCGCGGCCACCGGCGCGTTCGCCGGCAGTTTCGTCGGACCATCGAGGCCCAAAGCGGTAACCTCGATCGATTTCAGCATGGGCCGGGTCGATCGTTGGCTGATCGAGAGCAATCCGACAAATGCGCTGATCGAGGGGCTCAACCCCGGCTCGCCGCCTTACACACCGACCGAATTGCGAACCGCGAGCGATGCCGATATCGGCGCGCTGACGCTCGTCCACGCCGGCTACAAACCCTGTCCCGCCAGTCGCTTCCAACAGTCCGTCACTTGGCGCTGGGGGCGTTCCTACCGGCTGTTGTCCTGCACTCTCGAACCACTGCCCGACCCGACTTCCCCTCCCCCTTAAGCGGAACCTGATCATGACGAAAATCCTGGGCATTTCCGGCAGCCTGCGCCGGGGCTCCTTCAACACGGCCCTGCTGCACGCCGTGGGCCAGCACCTGCCCGAGGGCGTGACACTGGAGATCGCCACCCTGCACGGCGTTCCGCTCTATGACGGCGACCTCGAAAGCGCAGAAGGGATTCCGTCCGCGGTCGCGGCGCTGGCCGAGAAGATCCAGGCGGCCGACGGGGTGATCCTGTCGACGCCCGAATACAACAACGGCATTCCGGGCGTGTTCAAGAATGCGATCGACTGGCTGTCGCGCGGCGGCGTTGCCGGCGGCAAGCTCTTCGCTGGCAAGAAGGTGGCGCTGATGGGCGCTTCGCCGGGCGGCTTCGGCACCATCATGGCCCAGGCCCATTGGCTCCAGGTCATGCGGGCGCTGGGCATGCAGCAATGGGCCGCCGGGCGTCTCCTGGTCTCGCGTGCCGGCCAGGCCTTCGGCCCGGACGGCGCCCTTGTCGACGAGGCGGTGGCGGCCCAGCTCGGCCCCTATGCGGCGGGTTTCGCCGCCTTCATCGCCGACTGAGGTTCGGTCGCGGCGGGGCGCCCGGTGGAGAACACCAGGCCCCCGTCGTCGAGCGCGCCATAGCGCAGCGTGACGATGTCGAGCGCATAATTCTGGTAGAGCCGCCACGGCCGCTTCGAGCCCTGGCGCGGGAATTCGGCCAGCGAACGCTGGAAATAGCCGGACGTCAGGTCGATGAAGGGGATCGGCGTCACCGACGGGTCCTTCATCTCGGGCACCACCTTGGTGTAACCCGCCTTGTCCATATGGTTCAGCAGGCGGCAGACATATTCGGCCGAGAGATCGGCCTTCAGCGTCCACGAGGCGTTGGTGTAACCGAAGGCGACCGCCATGTTGGGGATGCCGCTGAACATCACGCCCTTGTAGTTGTAGGACTTCGGCACCTCGACCGGCTTGCCGTCGACGGTGAGCGACATGCCGCCGAGGAACAGGAGCTTCAGCCCGGTCGCGGTGACGATCAGGTCGGCGTCGAGGTCCTTGCCGGATTTCAGGCGGAGGCCGGTCGCCGTGAAGCTCTCGATCTGGTCGGTGACGACCGAGGCCTTGCCCTCGCGCAGCACATGGAACAGGTCGCCGTCCGGCACCAGACAGACGCGCTGGTCCCACGGCTTGTAGCTCGGGGTGAAATGGCGCATGTCGAAATCGGGCCCGAGGTCCTTCTTCGCCATCTTCACCAGGTTCGCCTTCACCTGATCCGGGCGCCAGCGCGACATGTTGTAGAAGAACATGGTGAGCAGCACGTTCTTCCAGCGCGCCAGCCAATAGGCGAGCTTGCCGGGCAGATTGCGGCGCAGCCAGTTGGCGAGCCCGTCCTGCCCCGGGCGCGAGACGACATAGGTCGGCGAGCGCTGGAGCATGGTGACATGGGCCGCGGTCTTGGCCATTTCCGGCACCAGGGTGACCGCCGTGGCGCCCGAGCCGATGACCACGACGCGCTTGCCGGCGTAATCGATGTCGTCCGTCCATTTCTGGGGATGGACGATCCGGCCCTTGAAGCGCTCGATGCCCGGGAACTCGGGCGTGTAACCGGCCTCGTAATTATAGTAGCCGCTGCACATGTAGAGGAAATTGCAGGTGAACTGCAGCCGCTCGCCCGTGCCGGCCCGTTCCGCCTCGACCGTCCAGGCCGAATCCGCGCTCGACCAGGAAGCCGACTTCACCTTGAGGCCGAAGCGGATCCTGCGGTCGATGCCGCCTTCCCGCGCCACCTCGTTCACATAGTTGAGGATCGAGGGGCCGTCGGCGATCGCCTTCGCCTCGGTCCAGGGCTTGAAGGAATAGCCCAGCGTATACATGTCGGAATCGGAGCGGATGCCGGGATAGCGGAACAGGTCCCAGGTGCCGCCGATCCGCTCGCGCGCTTCGAGGATCGCGTAGCTCTTGCCCGGGCAATGGGCCTGCAGATGATGCGCGGCACCGATGCCCGACAGGCCGGCGCCCACGATCAGCACGTCGAAATGCTCAGCCGCCATTTCTCTCCCCCAGTTGCCGGCCGGTTCCGGCCTTCGTTGTCCCTTCACTATAGCGGGGACGACGCAGGAGAAAATGACAATAATTCACATTACTGTCAGCAAGCCTCAGCCGCGAGGACGCGGCCGCCAATCCGCCGGGGCCATTTCGAAGCCGGCGAAATCGAAGCCGGGCGCCACGGTGCAGCCGACCAGGGTCCAGCGGCCGAGGGAGACCGCAGTCTGCCAGGCGCGGGCGGGCACTACGACCTGGGGATGCTGGCCGAGGTCGATCTCCGGCCCCAGGTGATAGCCGGCGATGTCGTGGCCGTCGGGCGAGAGGGTGAGGGCGAGCGGCGCGCCGGCATACCAGTGCCAGACCTCGACCGCGTCGATCCGATGCCAGGCCGACAGTTCGCCGACCTGGAGCAGGTAATAGATCGCGGTCGACGCCGCCCGTCCCGGCCCCGCGTCCCGGAAGGTCTCGCGGTAATGGCCGCCTTCAGGATGGGGTTGCAGGGCAAGGCGGGCGATCACCTCGGCCGCGGTCAGGTCCGCCCTCATTGAGGGTCCTGCGGCACGGTCGCGAGGAAGGAGGGGCGCTCGCCCGCGACCGCGAACCAGGCGGCCAGTGCCGGCCTGCCGTCGCGCCAACTGTCGGACGAGAAGCGGAAGTCGAGATAGCCGAGGGCGGCCATCACGGTGATCTGGCCGACATCGAGCGCCGGGCCGAAGCCCGATGCCAGCGCCTCCAGCGCGTCGAGCCCGCGGGTCACGGCGCGCTTCTGGCGCGCGATCCATTCGGCCGAGCGGAGTTCCTGCGGCCGCCGGCCTTCGAGCAGGCAGGCGACGGCGGCATCGAGGATGCCGTCGGCCAGCGCCTGGAGCTTCAGGACCTGCCAGCGCGCGGGCCCTTCGGCCGGGATCAGGCGCGGCCCGCCGTGCTGATGGTCGAGATAGTCGAGGATCACCGGGCTGTCGAACAGCACTTCGCCGTGCGGCAGGGTCAGCGCCGGCACCTTGCCGAGCGGGTTGGTCGTCGCGATATCCGTATCCGCCGCCCAGACGTTGGTCGGATGCAGCTCGAAACGCGGAAAGAGCCCGGTTTCGAGGGCGAAGATCATCACCTTCCGCACATAGGGCGAGGTGGGGGAGAAGCGGAGGACGAGCTTGCTCACCGGAAATTGTCCTTGGCCTTGCGGGTTGCGGCGAAAACGGTGATCGGGTCGGCGCCGGACATATGCATGGCGCGGACGAAGTCCGGCACGTCGGCGCGCAGGAAGGGATTGGTCGCCAGTTCGACGGCGATCGTGGTCGGCACCGTCGGCTCGTTCAGGCGGCGGGCGGCATGGACCGAGACTTCCCGCACGTGGAGGGCGGCATTCTCGGGATCGACCGAACGGGCGAAGCGGATGTTCGATTCGGTATATTCGTGGGCGCAATAGACCAGCGTGTCGCCCGGCAGGTCGGCCAGTTTGTTCAGGGACGACCACATCTGGGCCGGCGTGCCCTCGAACAGCCGGCCGCAGCCGGCGGCGAACAGCGTGTCGCCGACGAAGACCGTCTTGGCCCCCTCGAACCAATAAGCGATATGGCCGGCAGTATGACCCGGCACGTCGAAGACATGGCCGGCCTCGGCCCCCAGCATGACCGTGTCGCCCCCGGCCACTGCACGGTCGATGCCGGGGATGCGGTCCGCCTCCCGCGCGGGGCCGACGATGGTGAGACCGTAGCGGGCCTTCAGCTCGAGATTGCCGCCGACATGATCGAAGTGGTGATGGGTGTTCAGGATCAGCGAGGGATGCCAGCCCAGGCGGTCCAATTCGGCCGCCACGGCCTCCGCATCCGCGGGATCGACAATCGCCACCGTGCCGGTCGCGCAGTCGCGGACCAGCGGCACGTAATTGTCCGAGAGACAGGGAAGGAGATGAATATCGAACATGGTCATGACTTCAGTATAGGCAGAACCGTGCGGATCGGCCACGATGCCGGGCGCCGGGACCAGAAGAGATGCGGTTGGACGTCCTCGAATTTCGCAGCTTTTACGACAGCCCCCTCGGCGCTGTCACGCGCCGCCTGCTGCGCCGCCGCCTGCGCGAGCTGTGGCCGGACCTCAAGGGGCGGACGGTGCTCGGCCTCGGCTATGCCACGCCCTACCTGCGTCCGTTCCGCGACGAGGGCACGCGCGTGATCGCCCTGATGGCGGGGGCCCAAGGCGTCACCCGCTGGCCGCGCCGCGGCCCGGCCGCCGTCGCCCTGACGGAAGAGACACTGCTGCCGCTGGCCGACGGCTCGATCGACCGAATCATCCTGGTCCACGAACTCGAACTGGCGACCGACCTGCGGCCATTGCTGCGCGAAATCTGGCGCGTGCTGTCGCCCGAGGGCCGCATCCTCGCCGTGGTGCCGAACCGGCGCGGCATCTGGGCTCGCATCGACAACACGCCCTTCGGCGCCGGCCAGCCCTTTTCGGCCGGCCAGATCGAGCAGGTGCTGCGCGCCGCCATGTTCGAGCCCCAGCGCCTGGTGCCCGCCCTCTATCTGCCGCCGACGCGGCGCCGCTTCCTGATCCGCACCGCGCCTTTCTGGGAGCGCATCGGGGCGCGCTGGTGGCCGGGCTTCGCCGGCCTGCTGATCGTCGAAGCGGCGAAAAGCCTCTATGCCCTGACCCCGCCGGGCGAACGGGTGACCGCGCGCCTGAAGGCGCTGGCCCCGGCGGCCAAGGCCGCGGCCTGGCGGGACGGGCACCGGGACTGACCCCGCCTCACTCGGCCTGAGCCGGGGCGAGCGGCGGGGCGTCGAGCGCCTGATTGCCGATCTTGGTCGCGATCCGGGCCAGCACCAGGGCGCGCAGCGTGGGTTCGCCCAGGTTGCGCACGGCTTCGAGCGCCGCCCCGGCATTGCCGGCGGCGAGCTGGGCGAGCGCCATGTTGGCGGCGCCGATTTCGCGATTGTCGGTGCTCTGCACGTCGGCGACCGCCCGCGTGACCGCTTCGACATTGCCCGAATCGGCAAAGACGCTGGCCAGTTCCAGGGCGACGTCCTCGCGCTCGGGCGATTCGATCATGCGGCCCAGGGCGGCGAAGGCGCCGTTCACGTCGCCGTTGCGGGCCATGCGCTCGGCGATGGTGCCGATCGCCGACTGCCGCGTCTGCTGGCCGGTGATGGCGTCGACGACATTGAGCGCCAGGGCGATGTCGCTGCCGTCGGCGGCCCCTTCGACCAGGACCTGAAGGGCGGCGTCGCGCACCTGGGCATCCTGGATCTCGCCCGCCACCGCCTGCGCCTCGGCCAGGCGGCCGGCGCCGACCAGGGCCACGGCAGCACCGCGGAGCGCCAGGTCGCGCACGCCGATGTCGGCCAGGCCGCGCGCCCATTCGAGGCCGAAGCCGGTGAGCCCGCCGTCGATCGCCGCGGCCGGGACCGACGCCTCGATCTCGCCCAGCGTCTCGGCAGTCAGGCCGCGCACCGCCTCGACCGCGCCGGCGAAGGCTTGGCGCGCCCGGTCGGCGTCGCCGACCAGGCCGAGCGCCGTGCCGAGATCGAGCATGACGAAGGCCTGCTCCCGGGCATCGGGGGCATCGGGCAGGTGTTCGAGCGCACGGTCGACCGCGGTCGTGGCGCCCGCCTTCTCGTCCGCCCGCGCGAAGCCGAGGGCGGCATTGCGCAGGACTTGGAGCCGGCGCGCCGGATCCTCGATCTGGTCGGCCAGGGCCAGGGCGCGGCCGACGTCGCCCATGGCGACCGCCGCCTGGGCCGCGGTCTGGCGCAGCCGGCCGAGCAGGCCCGGGTCGGTGACCAGGCCCAGCACTTCGCTGGCATCGTCCAGCACCCGTCCGGCGGCGGGATCGCGCCGCGCCGCCATCGCCCGGGCGACATCGACCAGGGCCCGGAAACGCTGCTCGGCATCGGCAACCGAACGGGCCAGTCCGAGGCCGAGGGAGACCGAGCCCTGGCGCACCAGGGCGGCCGCGACCTGGGCCGAGGCATCGCCCTTGCCGTCGTCGTCGGACAGGCGGGCGATCAGCGTGCCGGCACGCTCGGCATCACCCTGGCCGGCGGCAATCACGGCCGACTGGGTCAGGGCGTCGTCGCGCACCGCGACGTCGTCGATCGAGGCAACGATCTTGTCGACCATGGCCCAGTCGCCCGCCTTGGCCCGTTCCTCGGCGATGGTGGCGATCACCTGGCCGCGCTCGTTCACGTCGGGAATCTGGCTCGCCCCGGCCAGCGCCACCCCGATCATGTCGGCCGCGCCGACGGCGGCCCGGGCCGGGGTCCCCGGCAAGGCCGCGGCCAGGGCCGCGAGGCCGGCGACGGCGGCGAGGGGAAGACGGACCGACAAAGAGAACAGACCGAACATGGTGATGGTGCACCGCATAAGCCTAGACGAAGCGGGTGCCATCATGCCCATTGCCCCGGCACTTGACCAGCGCCGCCCACCTTGCAGTGCAGCACGTCGAAATCGGTCGAAATCGGCCGCGAAGTGGCGCTAGTCTTTGCTTCAGGGGGATGAGCGCGAAGCGCCGATTGCCCCCGCATACAACGGAGGCATTCATGACAGTGGGATCGGGCATGACACTGCGATCGGGCATGACACCGCGATCGGGGACCCTGCGGACGAAGCTACGCGGCTTCGCCCTCGCCACGGCCGCCGCCGCCGCCCTCACCGTCGGCATGGCCGGCCAGGCACTCGCGGCCAAGACCCTCGTCTACTGCTCCGAAGGCAGCCCCGAGAACTTCAACCCGCAGCTGAACACCACCGGCACCTCCTTCGACGCCGCGCGCCCGGTCTACGACCGCCTGGTCGATTTCGTGCCCGGCACGACCGAGACGCGGCCCGGCCTCGCCGAATCCTGGACCGTCTCGCCGGACGGCCTGACCTACGAATTCAAGCTGCGCCGCGGCGTGAAGTTCCATTCCGGCAAGACCTTCACGCCGACGCGCGACTTCAACGCCGACGACGTGCTGTTCTCCTTCAACCGCATGTGGAAGGCGGACAATCCCTATCACGGCGTTTCCGGCGGCGCTTACGACTACTTCGGCGACATGGGCATGGCCGACATGCTGAAGTCGATCGACAAGGTCGACGACTATACCGTGCGCTTCACCCTGAACATGCCGAACGCGCCCTTCATCGCCAATCTGGCGATGGATTTCGCCACCATCCTGTCGGCCGAATATGCCGATGCGATGCTGAAGGCCGGCACGCCCGAGAAGGTCGACCAGGAGCCGATCGGCACCGGTGCCTTCACCTTCGTGCAGTATCAGAAGGACGCCCTGATCCGCTTCAAGGCCTTCGACGCCTATTGGGCCGGCAAGCCCAAGATCGACCAGCTCGTCTTCGCCATCACGCCCGATGCCGCGACCCGCTGGGCCAAGCTGAAGGCCGGCGAATGCCAGATCGCCTCCTATCCGAACCCGCAGGATCTCGCCGCGATGAAGTCGACGGCGGGGATCACGGTGCTGAGCCAGCCGGGCCTCAACGTCGGCTATCTCGCCTATAACGTCCAGAAGCCGCCCTTCGACAACAAGCTGGTGCGCCAGGCCCTGAACATGGCGATCGACAAGGCCGCCATCATCAAGGCGGTCTATGGTCCCTCGGGCCAGCCGGGCATCAACCCGATCCCGCCCACCATCTGGTCCTACAACAAGGACATCACCGACTACCCCTATGACCCCGAGAAGGCCAAGGCGCTGCTGAAGCAGGCCGGCGTCACCCTGCCGGTCGAGACCGACGTCTGGGCCATGCCGGTGCAGCGTCCCTACAACCCGGACGCCAAGAAGATCGCCGAGCTGATCCAGTCGGACCTCGCCAAGGTCGGCTTCAACGCCAAGATCGTCACCTACGAGTGGGGTGAATACCGCAAGCGTTGCCAGAACGGCGAGCACCAGATGTGCCAGCTCGGCTGGACCGGCGACAACGGCGACCCGGACAACTTCCTCTACACGCTGCTCTCCTGCGACGCGGCGCGTCCCGGCGGCGGCAACCTCGCCAAGTGGTGCAACAAGGAGTTCGACGATCTCGTCCACAAGGCGCAGACCGTGTCCGACCAGGCCGAGCGCACCAAGCTCTACGAACAGGCCCAGGTGATCTTCCACGAGGAAGCGCCCTGGTTCGTGATCGCCCATTCGCTGGTCTCCGAGCCGATCAGCGACAAGCTGGTCAACTACAAGATCAGCCCGCTGGGCAGCCACGAGTTCAAGGAAGTCGACCTGAAGTAATCGAACCGGTTCCGGGGCGCCGTGTGGGCGCCCCGGTCCCTCCTTCGGCCGAAGGATATTGAATGCTCCGATACCTGGCGTCCCGTTTGGTCATCCTGGTGCCGACCCTGCTCGGTATCGTCATCCTCGCCTTCTTCCTCGTCCGCCAGCTCCATGGCGATGCCGTCGAGGCCCGCGCCGGCGAACGCGGCATCTCCGCCGAACTCCTGGCCGAACAGCGCCACAAGCTGGGGCTCGACCGCCCGCTCTACGAACAATTCTTCTCCTATGTCGGTCAGCTCGCCCAGGGCGATCTCGGCAAGTCCTATGTCACGCAGCGCCCGGTGATCGACGAGTTCCTGGAACTCTTCCCGGCCACCATCGAACTCTCCGTCGTGGCCATGATCTTCGCCGTGGTGGTCGGCCTGCCTTCGGGGATATTGGCCGCGCTGATGCGCGGCACCGTGGTCGACCAGGGGCTGATGGGGGCGGCCCTCGCCGGCTATTCGATGCCGATCTTCTGGTGGGCGATCCTCCTGATCGTGCTGTTCTCCAACATCCTGGGCCTGACCCCGGTCTCGGGCCGGCTCGACGTCCTCTTCTATATCGAGCCGGTGACCGGCTTCATGCTGATCGACACGCTGCTGCTCGACGACATGGATGCCTTCTGGTCGGCCCTGCACCACCTGATCCTGCCCTCGATCGTGCTCGGCACCATTCCGCTCGCCGTGATCGCGCGCATGACGCGCTCCGCCATGCTGGAAGTGCTGGGCGAGGACTATATCCGCACCGCCCGGGCCAAGGGCCTGTCGCCCTTCCGCGTGGTCTGGGTCCATGCGCTGCGCAATGCCCTGATCCCGGTGATCACGGTGATCGGGCTCCAGGTCGGCACCCTGCTCGCCGGTGCCGTACTGACCGAAACGATCTTCTCCTGGCCCGGGATCGGCAAATGGCTGATCGACGCGATCGGGCGTCGCGACTTTCCCGCGGTCCAGGGCGGCATCTTGCTGATCGCCATCACCATCATCGGCGTCAACCTGGCCGTGGACCTGCTCTATGGCCTGATCAACCCGCGCATCCGGTACCAGAAATGACCAGCGAAGCCGCCGCCGCCGGCCCCGCCGCCCCGCCCTCGCCGCTGCGCGCCTTCTGGCGCGATTTCAGGCGGAACCGCGGCGCCCTGCTCGGCCTCGTCTTCATCGGCCTCGTCACCTTCGGCGCGGTTTTCGCGCCCTTCGTGGCGCCCCATGCCCCGCACGAGCAATTCCGCGAGCATTTCCTGGCGCCGCCGGTCTGGCTCGAGGGCGGGACCTGGCAATTCATGCTGGGCACCGACGACGTCGGCCGCGACATGCTCTCGCGCATCATCTGGGGCGCCCAACTATCCCTGCTGATCGGGGCGATCGTGGTCACCATCTCGCTCGGCCTCGGGGTGCTGCTCGGCCTGGTGGCCGGCTTCCAGCGCGGCTTCGTCGACCAGGGCATCATGCGCCTGATGGATGTGCTGATGGCGCTGCCGAGCCTGCTGCTCGCGGTCGCCATCGTCGCCGTGCTCGGGCCTTCCCTGGTCAATGCCATGATCGCCATCGCGATCGTCGTGCTGCCCCATTACGTCCGCCTGACGCGGGCCACCGTGCTGAGCGAGCTCGCCAAGGATTACGTCACGGCGAGCCGGATCGCCGGCGCCGGGATCTGGCGCATGATGTTCATCGTCGTGCTGCCCAATTGCCTGGCGCCTTTGATCGTTCAGGCAACACTGGGCTTCTCCTCCGCCATTCTCGACGCCGCGGCACTGGGCTTCCTCGGCCTGGGCGCCCAGCCGCCGACGCCGGAATGGGGCACCATGCTGGCCGATGCCAAGAAATTCGTGCAGTCCGGGCAATGGTGGGTGGTCACCTTCCCGGGCCTCGCCATCCTCATGACCGTGCTCGCCTTCAACCTGCTGGGCGACGGCCTGCGGGACGCCCTCGATCCCAAGCTGAAGGAGCGCTGAGCGATGGCCCTGCTCGAGATCGCCGATCTTTCGGTGCGCTTCGGCCGCTTCCAGGCGGTGTCCGGAGTCGACATGACGGTCGAGGCCGGCGAGATCGTCGGCATCGTCGGCGAATCCGGTTCCGGCAAGTCGGTCACCTCGCTCGCCGTCATGGGCCTGATCGCCGATCCGGGCAAGGTCACGGCCAAGTCCATGGCCTTCGACGGCCAGGACCTGCTGGCCCTGACGCCGCGTGCCCGCCGACGCCTGCTCGGCCGCGACATCGCCATGATCTTCCAGGAGCCGATGACCAGCCTGAACCCCTCCTATACGGTCGGTTTCCAGATCGAGGAGGCGCTGATGGCCCACGGCTTCGCGCGGCGCCAGCGGCGCGACCGTGTGGTCGAACTGCTCGAGATGGTCGGCATTCCCGATGCCGCCGGCCGCCTCTCGGCCTATCCGCACCAGCTCTCCGGCGGCATGAGCCAGCGCGTGATGATCGCAATGAGCGTAGCCCTCGACCCCCGCCTGCTGATCGCGGACGAGCCCACCACCGCCCTCGACGTGACGATCCAGGCGCAGATCCTGCGCCTCCTGGTCGAGCTCCAGCGCAAGAAGGGCATGGGCCTGATCTTCATCACCCACGACCTCGGCGTGCTGGCCGAGATCGCCGACCGCGTCATCGTCATGTATGCCGGCGAAGTGGTCGAGACGGCGAAGACCGCCGATCTCTTCGCGACGCCGCGCCATCCCTATACCGCCGCCCTGCTGGCCGCCCTGCCCGACCGGGCGCTGACGACCGTGGCGGCGGCCGGCAAGCGGGGCCGCCTGCCGGCCATTCCGGGCGTCGTGCCGGGGCCGTTCGACCGTCCGGCCGGCTGCCTGCTGTCGCCGCGCTGCCGCTTCGCCGACCAGCGCTGCCATCTGGAACATCCGCCGTTGCACAGGCTCGCCGCCGGCGCGGCGCGCTGCCACCGGCCACTGGATGATTCCGGCCTGCCTGCGGGCGAACTGGCGGGGGCGGCCTGATGGAAACGGTTCTCGAAGCGGTCGACCTGCACAAGACCTATGTCGTCGGCCGCGGCCCGTTCCGGGCGGCGCGCGACCTCCATGCCGTCAACGGCGTTTCCTTCTCGCTCGCCGCCGGGCGCACCCTGGCGATCGTGGGGGAGAGCGGCTGCGGCAAATCCACCCTGGCCCGGCAATTGACCCTGATCGAAAGCCCGAGCGCGGGCCGTCTGCTGATCGACGGCACCGACGCGACCAGGCCGACGGCCGAGGCGCAGAAGGCGCTCCGCCGTGCGGTACAGATGGTGTTCCAGAACCCCTATGGTTCCCTGAACCCGAGGCGTACCATCGGCGCCGCCCTGGCCGAGCCGCTGATCATCAACACGAGCCTCAGCCGGCAGGAGCGGAGCGAGGCGGTCAGGGCGATGCTGACCAAGGTCGGTCTCCGCCCCGAACATGCCGACCGCTATCCCCATATGTTCTCGGGCGGGCAGCGCCAGCGGATCGCGATCGCCCGCGCCCTCATGCTCCGTCCGCGCATCCTGGTCGCGGACGAGCCGGTTTCCGCCCTCGACGTCTCGGTCCAGGCCCAGGTGCTGAACCTCCTGATGGACCTGCAGGACGAGATGGGCCTCGCCATGGTGTTCATCAGCCACGACCTCGGCGTGGTGCGCTTCGTCGCCGACGAGGTGCTGGTCATGTACCTCGGCCTGCCGGTGGAGCAAGCCCCGGCGGAGAGCCTGTTCCGCCACCCCCGGCATCCCTATACGAGGGCGCTGCTGGCGTCCCGGCCGCAGATCGAGGCGGATGCCCGCGCCCACCGGCCGCCGCCGTTGACCGGCGAACTGCCCTCGCCCCTCGACCCGCCGAGCGGCTGCGTCTTCCGCACCCGCTGCCCGCTGGCGGCCGAGCGCTGCGCCGCCGAACGGCCGGTGCCGCGTCCCGTGGGCAATGCCATGGTGGCCTGCCATTTCGCCGAACAGGTGGTGTGACGGCCGTCAATTGACCTGACGGGCCGTCGGCGCAACATCATGGGCCATGGACCGCCCGGGCCCGCGGCCGCGGCGGGCTCAGCACGCTGCACATCTTCTGCCACGGCTACGAGGCGACCTGGAACATCGGCGGCCAGGTCTGCGATTCCCAGGAACACGGCGGCTTCGGCCTCACCTGTGCCGGGAAGGCCTGACCCTGAACAATGTGATCAAGACCGGGGACTGGAAGGGCCTGATCCGGCGCATCGTGATCTATGCCTGCGCCCCGGCCGACACGGCTCCCGGCAACGAGGGCACCCGCGGCGACGGCCAGCGGCTGTGCGGCGAACTCGCGCTCTGGTCGGGTGCCGAGGTGATCGCGGCCCGCGACACCCAGTATTACAACACGGTCGACGCGAGCTACAGCGGCGGTCGCCGGATCAAGGACACGATCGATTTCGGCGACTGGGAAGGCCCGGTCTATTCCTTCAGCCCGGACACCGGCTATCCGACCACGATCGCGGCCAGCACCTTCAGCATGTCGAACCCGAGCACGATCTGAAGCCTCAGATGCCGGCGCCGTCGAACACCGCGTTCTGCAGGTTGTCGCGGATTTCGGCCGCGAGGGACTGCGCCTCGTGGTGGTCGCGGGCGCGCGGCCGGGCCAGTTCCACCCGGTGCTGGGATTGGATGCGGCCCGGCTTGCCGCCGAGCAGGATCACCCGGTCGGCCAGATAGACCGCCTCGTCGATGTCGTGGGTGACGAAGACGATGGTTTTGCCCGTTTCCTGCCAGAGGCGCACCAGCTCGTCCTGCAGGCCGGCGCGGGTGATCGCGTCGAGCGCGCCGAAGGGCTCGTCCATCAGCAGGATCTCGGGCTCGACCGCCAATGCCCGGGCGATCGCGACGCGCTGGCGCTGCCCGCCCGAGAGCTGGTGGGGATAGCGCGCGGCATGATCGCCGAGGCCGACCAGGGCGAGGGCATCGCGCGCCCGAGCGTGCCGGGTGGCCCGGTCGATCGCCAGCCCCTCCACCCCGAATTCGACATTGCGCGCGACCCGCCGCCAGGGCAGCAGGCGGGCATCCTGGAACACCATGGCATAGGGCCGGCGCGTTGCATCGGCGCCGGCCGCCACCGCGACGCTGCCGGCCGCCGCCGGGATCAGCCCGGCGATGATACGGAGCAAGGTGGATTTGCCGACGCCGGAGGCGCCCACCACGGCGACGAACTCGCCGCGTGCCACCGAGAGGTCGAAATCGCGCAGGATCACATTGCCGCCGAGGACGATGGAGAGCCCCCGGATCTCAATTACGTTTTCACCGTTCAGGGGCGCCATTGCAGCAACCTGTTCCGCAGGAAGACGAAGAGCGCGTCGACGAGGCCGTAGAGCAGCGCCATGGTCAGCATGTAGACGACCACGATGTCGGACGACAGCAGGGTCGCCGCCTCGTTCATGCGCTGGCCGAGGCCGGGCACGCCGAACAGTTCGGCCGCGACGACCGACATCCAGGCCTGGCCGAGGCCGGTGCGCACGCCGGCCAGAATGCCGGGCGTCGCCGCCGGCAGCACGACCTTGACCAGTTTCACCAGGCGCGAGCGATAGCCGAAGGATTCGGCCAGTTCGATCAGGTCGGGATCGGTCCCCTGGACCGCCGCCAGCGTCGCGTAGAAATTGATCCAGAAGACGCCGACACCGACGATGAAGGTGGCCGCCGCCGGGCTGATCTGGAACCAGAGAATGGCGAAGGGCACCCAGGCGAGGCCCGGAATGGGCCGCAGCACGCGCACGATCCCGGCCGTCAGCGCCTCCGCCACGGCCGACATGCCGGCAAGCGTGCCCAGTGCGATGCCGAGCAGGCTGCCGAGGCCGAGGCCGAGCAGATAATGGTCCAGGCTCTGCACGATCCTTGTCAGCCAGATGCCGCTCGTCACTTCGCGCCAGAAAGCCTCCGGCAGGCTCGACGGCGGCGGCAGGAAGATCGGCGGCATCAAGCCGGAGCGGGTGACGCCCTCCCAAATCGCCAGAAAGCCGACGAGGCCAAGGGCCGAGAGCACGGCCGGATGGCGCAGCGGGTGGCCCGCGGCGGGCTTCGGAGGGCTGGGATCGGACATCGATTCGCTTGTCGTTCCAAAAGAGAACAAATGGCCGAGATCGGGCAGCTTGTCGACATACCCGATCGTCCGCCTGTATTTTTCGGCCGGCGGCATCAGTACCGCCGGCCGCTACCTTGTTGGCTTACTTAGCCACCGCCTTTTTGTAAAAGCTGGCGTCGAAGAGCTGGGAAAGATCGCTCGTCTTGTCGATGGTGCCGATCTCAAGCTGGAAATCCTGGAGGATGCCGGTCGCCTGGACGATCGATTCGGGATCGGCCGTGAATTTCGAGCCGGGCGAGACCAGCGCCTTCTCGATCGTCTCGACCGAGAGCAGGCCCTTGCCGAGCACGGCATTGACCAGCGGTGCCGCCGTCTTGGGCTCGGATTTCAGCAGTTCGGTCGCCTTCACCGTGAGGTCGACCAGGGTCTGCGCCGCCGCCGGCTGTTCGGCGATGAATTTCTCGGTCAGGCCGAGCACGGTGCCCGGCTGATTGGGCAGGATCTGGCCGCCGGTGACCAGGATCTTGATCGCCGGATTCCGTTCCTGGACCACGGTGATCGCCGGCTCGCGGATGCTGGCGCCTTCGACGCCGCCGGCCAGCAGGGCCTGCTGGGTCTCCTCGATGCCGAGGGGCACCACTTCGACCGTCGCCTCGTCGATCTTGGCGACCTTGCGCACCCAATAGAGCAGCACGGTCTGCGGCACCGAACCCTTGGGCTGGGTCGCCAGCTTGACCGGACGGCCCAGCTCCTTGGCCAGGGCGGCGAAGGCCTTCGGAATGTCGCCGCCCGCCTTGGCCACGGCCTCGGCCAGCGCGCCATTGGCCAGGACCGCCACTTCCTCGACCGCCGTGGCCGCCACGACCTTGACGCCGATACCCTTCTGCCGCGCCACGATGAGCGGCCCGACACCGGCGTAATAGGCGTCGATGCCGCCCGAGGCGACCGCCTGGATCAAGTTCGGACCGGAGGCGAATTGGGTCAGCTTCAACGAAAGACCGCGCTCCTTCGCCCAGCCCAGGCCGTCGAACACGAAGAGCTGCGCGGCACCGGTCACCGGGATGAAGCCGACGCGCACCTCGACCGGATCCGCCGCACGGGCCGGGCGGAAACCGCCTGCGAAGGCCGCCGTCGCCACCCCGGCCCCGAGGCCGAGCACGCCGCGCCGATTGATCGCCACCATCTTAGTCCTCGCTCTGGAATTCCGGCCGCACGACCGGGCAGGGAGGCGAGTGAACGCCAGGGGAAAATATCTGTCAATATTTTGTGCAGAATAAAATATATATACATTATATATATGTATTTAAATGGCTTGGCGCGGCGCGGGCCGGCAGCGATCATGCCGGCGTAACCTCGGGAGGAACGATGGACACGGCGGCGGACGTCGATCTGGCAGTGGTCGGCGGTGGCTTCGCCGGTCTCCAGGCGGGCCTGACCGCCGTGCAGGCGGGGCGCAGCGTCGCCATCCTCGAAGCCCGCGACCGCCTGGGCGGGCGCACCAAGCCGGGACGCCTGGCCGGCCATGTGGTCGACCTGGGCGGCCAATGGGTCGGACCTGACCATCGCCGCCTGCTCGCCCTCGCCGCGCGCCACGGGGTGGCGACCGAACGTCAGTTCGAGGCGGGCGCCAAGCTGATCGAATTCGCCGGCAAGGTGCGCCGCTACACCGGCCTGATTCCCGCCCTGCCCACCGTCGCCCTGCTCGAAGTCGACCGCACCATGAAGCGGATCGAGCGCATGGCGGCGGCGCTGGCCGCCAGTGCACCCTGGGCGACGCAGAACGCCGCCCGCCTGGACGGCATGACGGTGGCGAGCTGGCTCGCCACCCAGGTCCGCACCAAGGGCGCCCGGGCGATGATGGAAATCGCCGTCCGCGCCGTCTTCAGCGCGGAGCCGAGCGAGATTTCCATGCTCTTCTTCCTCGCCTATCTGCGGGCGTCCGGCGGGCTCGAACCGTTGATCTCGGTCGGCGGCGGGGCACAGCAGGACCGCTTCAAAGGCGGGCTGCACCAGCTCTCCGCCTGCCTCGCGGAAGAGGTCGGGAACGGAAGGATCCGCCTTTCGACCGTGGTTTCCGCCGTCGAACAGGATGAGTCCGGGGTGACGCTCCGCCTCTCCGGTGGGGACACGCTGCGGGCCCGGCGCGTCGTCATGGCGGTGCCGCTCGCCCTGCTCGGCCGGATCGGCTCGACGCCGCCCTGGCCGGCGCTCCGGGCCGGTCTCGCCCAGCGGAGCCCGATGGGCAGCGTGATCAAATGCCATGTCGCCTATCCGACGCCCTTCTGGCGCGCCCGCGGCCTCTCGGGCGAGGCGGTGTCGGACGCCGGGCCCTTCTCGCCCGTGTTCGACGGCACGCCCGAAGGGGCCGCGCACGGCGTGCTGACCGGCTTCATCGAGGGTGAAGCGGCGCGCCAATTGACCGAGTTATCGCCCGAAGGACGCCAGGAACAGGTGCTGCGCTGCCTGACCCGCCTGTTCGGTCCGGAAGCGGCCATCCCCCTCGACTATGCCGAGAACGACTGGCTGGCGGAGGAATGGTCGGGCGGCTGCTATGCCGGCCTGATGGCGCCCGCCACCATGACCGGCTTCGGCCCGGTGATCCGCCAGCCGGCCGGGCGCATCCATTTCGCCGGCACCGAATCGGCGATCGAGGCGACCGGCTATGTCGAAGGCGCGCTCGAATCGGGCGAGCGCGCCGCGGCCGAGGCGCTGGCCGCCCTCAGCCTCGGCTGACCACCCGGCGAAGCGCCGCCAGGAAGCGGTCGACGTCCGCTTCGTCGTTGTAATGGGCCAGGCTGGCGCGCACCACGCCGCCCGCTTCGGACAGGCCCAGGGCATCGACGCAGCGCCGGGCATAGAAATCGCCGCAGCCGAGGGCGATGCCCTGGTCCCACAGCGCCGCCGCCACCTCTTCCGCCCGCCGCCCGGCGACGGTGAAGGAGAAGGTGGGCGCGCGGCTGCCGTCCATCGCCTGGCGGCCGATGACGCGGACGCCGGGCACCTGTTTCAGCCCCTCGATCAGGCGCCGGCCCAGCACCTCCTCATGGGCGGCGAACAGGGCGTAGAGCCGTTCCATCCGCGCCCGGAGCCCGTTCGCCGGCAGGGCGAAGTGGTGATCGTCCAGGGCCGCGAAATAATCGGCGATGCCGTTGAGCGCCGCGGTGAATTCATGGGACGGGCCGCCGGGGTTCAGGGTCTTGGGCGGCTCGGTCAGGAAGAAGTGATTCTGCGGCGCCAAGCGCTCCGCCACCGAACGCCGGACATAGGCGGCGCCGACATGGGGGCCGAAGGTCTTGTAGAGGCTGAAATAGTAGAAATCGACGTCGAGCGCCTTCACGTCCGGCAGGCGATGCGGCGCATAGGCGACACCGTCGACCGCGATCAGGGCGCCCGCCCCATGGGCGATCCGTGCCGCCGCCGCGACATCGTTGAAACTGCCCACGACATTCGAGCAATGGGGCATGACGACGAGGCGCGTGCGCGGGCCGACCAGCGCCTCCAGCACGGCGAGGTCGAGTTCCGCCGTCTGCGAATCGATCGGCCATTCGCGCACCACCACGCCCTCCTGGGCGAGGCGCCGCCAGGAGCCCGAATTGGCCTCGTGGTCCTGATTGGTCACCACGATCTCGTCGCCCGGTGCGAAGAGCGGACGCACCGCCTGGGCCAGCACCAGGGTGTTAACGGTCGTGGAGGGGCCGACGAAGACTTCGTCCTTCCCGGCATTGAGAAAGGCGGCGGCCACCGCCTGGCCCTCGGCGATCAGCGCGGCCGCCTCGGCCGAGGCCGGGAAACCCCAGGCCGGCTGGACCTGGAGCGCCGCCATATAGTGGGTCACCCGGTCGATCACCTGGCGCGGCACATAGGTGCCGCCGGCATTTTCCAGGAAAGCGACGCCGTTTTCGAGCGGCGGGAACTGGGATCTCGAAAAGGCGACGTCGAGATCGACGCCGCCGATGGTGCCGGCTGCCACGGTCTTCACCCCCGGTTGACTACCGGGGGCGAGACTACTCGGCCGCCGCCTCGCTTGTCACGCCCCGCGGCAGGGCCGGCCCCTCGCGGTTCGCGGTCGCCCGCGAGCCGGCCGCCGGGATCACGTCGAGCGGCGATTCCAGGACCTCGAGCCGGACCTTGCCGACGCCGCGCCCGCGCATCCCGATCGCCCGCGCCGCCGCAGCGGAAAGGTCGATCATGCGACCGCGGACATAGGGGCCGCGGTCGTTGATGGTTACGATCACTGAACGCCCGGTAATGGCCGAGGTTACCCGAACCCTGGTGTTGAAGGGCAGGGTCTTATGCGCAGCGGTCAGATCGTTCTGGTCGAAACGATCGCCGCTCGCCGTGCGCCGGCCGTGGAAACCCGGCCCGTACCAGGAGGCGACGCCGGTGAATTCCCGGATCACCTTCTCGGGCTGGGCGCCCTGGGCCTTGCCGCGATCCACCACCGGGCCGGTCAAGGCCTCGCCGGCGGATGCCGTAACTGCTTTGGTGTCGGAACGACGGACCGGGGCTGCTCCGTCGGGGAGCGCCGTGGTCATCGAATCAGCAACCGCGCCGTCGCGAATACTGATCGGGTCGTCGGCGTTTTCGGTCGCCCGTGCGGTGCCTTGCACTGCAACGGAAACGGCCGCCGCTGTCACGGCTGCCACGATCCACCTGAACGCGAGCAAACGAGTTGCTGCCATTGATCCTCCTCTCCTTCATAGGCGAGCGGGCACGGAGGATGTGCCGCTCGCGGACTGGACAGACCCCTATTCCCAGGTCAACCAACACCCAGCGATCAATCCGGTTGCAGTCAGACCTGATGACCGGACAGACCAACGAATTGTGGAAACCGTTCGTCCTACCGTGACGAACGACGCGGTGCGACTGTCTTCAGCCTCCACCGCAAGCCGACGACGCACATGGCCAAGCCCAGCGCCACGACATAAATTTCAGGACCCAAAAGTCCCAACCTTCTAGGCCGGCGGCGACCGTGCCGGTCTTTTTGGACATGGGGCCGCCACCTTCTGCGGGATGGGCACCATGGGTCACCACGCGGCGACATTGCCGAAATTTCGCGCCCTTGGCAAGCCCGTCGCACCAAGGCGCAACAAGTCCGCACCCACACTGCAATAACAGGGGCTTCCGGCAACGATGAATCGCCCTTACTTATCAATGTATTGGGGAGATCTTCGGGGATCTGCTCGAATCCTCTTCCGAGGCGGCTTTCGAGGCCACTTCCGGCGCCGCCCGCGCCGTGCAGAATGACTTTTTTGGTCGAAAGGACACCGGATGCGCCAGGCCGTCGCCGCCCTCGCCCTGCTCGCGGCAAGCGCCTTTGCGGGCCTGCAGGCCCACGCCGAACAAGCCGCCGACCCGGTCGCGCCCGAAGCCTCCTCGGGCACGGTTGCGACCGCGCAGAGCGCCACCGCACGGCGCTATATGGTGGTCGCCGCCCATCCCGCGGCGGCGCGGGCGGGCGAAGCCGTACTGGCGCGCGGCGGCAGCGCCGTCGACGCCCTGGTCGCCGTCCAGATGGTCCTCGGCCTCGTCGAACCGCAGTCCTCCGGCCTCGGCGGCGGCGGCTTCCTGGTCCATTGGTCGGCGGCCGACGGTATCGTCACCAGTTACGACGGGCGCGAGACCGCGCCGGCCGAGGTGGGATCGGACCTGTTCCTCGGCCCCGATGGCAAACCGCTGTCCTTCTTCGAGGCGGTGGTCGGCGGGCGTTCGGTCGGCACGCCGGCGACGGTGCGCCTGATGGCCGAGGCCCATGCCAAATATGGCCGGCTGCCCTGGGCCGAACTGCTGGCGCCGGCGATCGAGCTCGCCGAGAAGGGCTTTCCGGTCTCGCCCCGCCTGGCCGACCTGATCGCCGCCGAAGGCCCGCGCCTGAAGACCGATCCCGAAGCCGCGGCCTATTTCTTCGATGCCGACGGCAAGCCCCGCGCCGCCGGCACGATCCTGCACAACCCGGCCTATGCCGCGACGCTGCGTGCCATCGCCGCAGGCGGGCCGGATGCCTTCTATTCGGGCGAGATCGCCGCCGCCGTGGTCGCCAAGGTGCGCGGCGCCGGCTTCAACCCCGGCCATCTCACCACCACGGACCTCGCGCATTACACGGTTGTGGAACGTCCTGCGTTATGTGGGCCGGCGCTCGGCCACCGGCTCTGCGGCATGGGGCCACCGTCGTCCGGCACGCTCGCCATCCTGCAGATCCTGAATCTGATCGAGCCCTATGGCATCGAGGCGAAGTCGCCCGCTGAAGCCGACACCTGGCGCCTGATCGGTGATGCCACCCGTCTCGCCTTCGCCGACCGCGAGCGCTGGCTGGGCGATCCCGACCGCCTGTCGATCCCGCTCCGCGGCCTGCTGGCACCCGGCTACCTGGCCCTTCGCGGCAAGCTGC
>NZ_JBAZKR010000032.1:0-43992 GCF_041650655.1 Zavarzinia sp. | reverse complement strand
AAAGCGTCTCGCGATGATCTCAAGGCGCATTGGTCTGCCGGCAATCGGGAGATCTGCCAAGTGCCGCCGATACCGGCTGTGTACCCGCGCCGCGACCGTGCCGCAGCTCGGGCAGGTAGAGGAATTGCTCGCGTGACGAATGGTGATCACTGCACCCTTATCGTCGCAGACCGCACCATCGACCACGAAACCACGCGGGACCAGCGACAAGGTCCGGAGCGTAGCCTGCATGGCTTTGATTCTCCTCGAAGAATTCCCAGCCAGTCAGCACCCGGATTTCATCAAAAGTGAGTCAGAGCCAATTTTGCAGGCCAGTTGACACCCCTGCAACAGGACGCTCCCCCCAATCCTACTCCGCCGCCATCTGGGTCATGCGTGCCCGCAGGCGGCCAATGATCGCTTCGGCGAGGCGGAAATGGACAGGACGTGCGAAATGGGTCGGCGTCGGGACCTCTTTTTCGTTCTCGACGTAGTCGCGAATGTCGAACACCAGCACATCCGGAAAATCCACCAAGGCTTCCCTGACCCACTGATTGTATTCGGCGGCGTTCGGTATCTCCTTGCGCACGCCATCTTCGCCGACCGTGTAGGTATTCGCGAGCACCATGGCGATCGACGTGTTGGACGGAATGCGCGAGAGGACGACTCGAACGTTGTCCTTGAACTGCTCCTCGGAGATATAGCCCGCACGCGTGAATTCTGCCTGCACCGTGCGCGCGGCTTCGAGCGCCTTGGGGTCGGCCTTCTCCGGGTCCAAATTGCCCGGATGAAGCGGTGCATAGGGCACCAGCAGGCCCGACTCCTTGTGCTTCAGCATACCCATCCGCGCATCGGTCCAGAAGCTGATGACCGCCAGATTGGGGCCGTCGGCCTCCACGAACAGCTCGCTGCGCAGATCTTCCGGTGTGAAGCCGAGGCGGTAGAGCAACTGCGCCGATTCCTCCGAAAGACCGTCGGCGGCATGGCGGAGATACATGGAGTGCTCGAGCCGGAAGGCAATGTCGTAGCGCGGAAAATTGTGCTCGCCGAACAGGCTCTCGCCATATTTCGTGAAATAGTGAGCGAGGGCACGTTGCTCGCAGCCGCCACGAAAGACGATGCGGTTGAACATCTTCTTGCTGCGCACGGCGCCGGAGTCAGTCGTGACCTTCGGCGCCGCCTTGCCCTCGGCGATCCAGTCGATCGTCCGATCGTCGCCGACGACATCAGTGAGCACTTCGCCCACCACCTTCATGGACGGGCTGCCCAGCTTGCGATAGAGCCACGTCTCGACGCCCATGTTCAGGATGCGGCAGGAGAAGCAGAACTGCTGCAGCTTCGGCTTCTTCTTGTTGCCGAGTTTCACGGCGTAGAAGCCGACATGGCCATAATCGCCGTAGCGGTCGGAGACGCTCACGATACCCATGTTGATCGTCGGATCGGCGATCATCGCGCGCATCGCATTGCGCGCCGCCTCCAGGTCTTCGGGCAGCCGGATCTTAGTGAAATTCAACTGATTGGTGCGGTTCACCAATTCGATGGCGCGGTCGAGATTGGCCGCGATGTCGGTGTCGATCACCACCCTGATGTCACTTGCCCGGAGGAAGGAGGTGTTGTCGGCGCCGGCCTTCTTCTCTTCCGCCTTGCGGACTTCCAGCAGCTTGTACTGCTTCAGCCGGCTGAGCTTGGTGTCGTCCTTGCCGCGGAACAGCTGATCCTCCAGGATCGACGGAATATATTTCTCGTCCGCCAGCTGGAGGTCGGGCAGGAAATGGCGAGCCTCGTTCAGATTCATCGGGTTGTCGTCGATGAACAGGACCGAGGCCGGGCGCAATTGGACGTCATCGATCAGGCCGGCAATACGCTGGCCTTTGGGCTCCCAGTTGATGCTGGGGAAAATGAAATAATCCCAAATCCCGGCGTCGACGAGAACGGCCTTCACCGCCTCATGATCGTTCTTGGAGCAAATCGAGCTCATGATCCCGCGTTTTGCGAGCGTAATAACCATCTCGACATTGCGGGGATCGAGTTCGACACCGCCTTCGCTCAGAGTGCCCCGCCAAAAGGTTTCGTCCAAATCCCAAATAACAAGTCGAACGGGCTCAGCCATCGCATTCTCCCTTGCGGCGAAGCCGCTCTGGGCAGCAGCCTCGCCAGATCCTCAAATTATCACTCGGATGTGCCTCAACAAACTTTTTCATGGCCTCCCACACCAATGTGTGGCCGGCGAAGCGGAGATGGAGCGGCCGCAGCGGCCCCGTTAATCACTGTCCGGAATCCGCACTCGCCCAGGGGCGCGACATCCGAGATCAGGCGCAGACTCTGCTGGTGGGACAGTACCCCGACCTCCTGCCGCAATCTCTCTGCGTTGCAGCATAGCCAACACCGGCCACGCCGATCCAGCAAGAATTCGCCGCCCGACGAGCACCGCAGCCCTTGGCCCGACACCGCCGGAGTCTCGCCCTGCCGTTTCGCGGCACCGGGGCATTTCTCCCCAAGCGTGCACTTGCAGTGGCCCGACGTCGCTGGCGCGCAGTTTTTCGGGCGTCAGCCGGCAATGCGCCGGAGCGTCGTCAAGCCGCGATGAATCCGTCCAGCGGCCGCAGGTCGCCCGCCTGCGGAAAGACTTTAGAGGCCAGGATATCGCCGCCGATCCCGAAATGGGCAGCCGCGACGGTGGCGAAGACTCTGCGCCAATCGCCGGTCGGGGCGAGATCCCGCCCGTCCAGCAGCTTGTTGTCCGTCAGTCCCGGCCAATTCGCGTGAACCTTGGCGCCGGCGAGCGCGCCGCCAAGGGCGAAGCCGGCGCTGCCGGTGCCATGGTCGGTGCCGCTTGTGCCGTTGATTTGCGCCGTGCGGCCGAACTCGCTGGCGGCGAGCACCACCGTCGACGACCAGTGGGAGCCCAGTCCCGCCTTCAACGCGATCAGACCTGCCGCGAGTTCGGCCAAGCGGCCGGCGATTCTGCCGGTGGCGGCGCCCTGGTTGCTGTGGGTATCCCAGCCGAGCACGTCGATGGTGGCGAGGCGTGGGCCGTCGTCTTCCTTCATCAGGGCGCCGAGGCCGGCGAACGCCTGGACGAGTGTGTCGGTCTTGGCGCCGGTCGGCGCCGGGGCCTGCATCGTCGCCCCATCGTTCTCGTCGTCGAGCAGTCGGCTCGTGTCGCCGGCGATGGCCAGGGCCGAGTGCAGGGCGGCATCGTTCTGATACAGAATTTCGAGCTTCTCGAACAGACCGGGGGCCTCCGGCAGGTTGGGTCCGGGGTACCAAGTGGCGACCCTGGCCGAACCGCTGAGGACCAGGGGCACGGAGAAGCCGACGGCCATCGATGTGCCGGCATTCCCCATCGCCTGTGCCAGCCGGTTGAGCCAGCCCGACGCGCTGTCCGACGGGGCGATGCCGCCCGACTCGAGCACCTTCTGAGCGTCGAAATGCGAACGGCCACGGTAAGGCGAGGCGAAGGCATGGAAGGCCTGCAATTCGCCCGCCTGCCACAGCGGTTGGAACGGGCTCAGCGCCGGGTGCAGGCCGAAAGTCGAATCGAGCGGCAGCGCCGCCTCTGCCGTACCGTCGGCGCCGATGGCGAAGCGTCCACGCAGAATGGCGTACCTCGGGTCGCCGATGGGCGGCAAGGCGGTCAAGCCGTCCATGCCACCGCGCAAGACGACGAAGACGCAACGCTTCTCAGTGGCGGCGCGGGCGAGCGATACCCGAGGAATGCCTGCGGCCGCGAAAGCCGCGAGGATTCCGGTCAGGGCGTCGCGACGATTGACAAAGATCGGCATGATGGCCTCCCTGGACTGGGTCGTCGTCAGCTCAAGCTGAATTCGGTTCGCCGCCCGACCACACGTGACACGGCGTGATCAGGCCACCACATGACGCCGTTCGCCCGTCTATCGGCTAGCGACGCTGAAATTCCGGACTGGCGAGCAGCAGGGTAACGGCTTCCTCGCTACTGCCAGCCCCCAGAACGATGTCCCTCGACGACGACGAAGCAACGACGCCGATGGTATTCTCAAAGAGAGCTGCCACGTCGGTTCTCGCCGCCATCAGTTGGGCCGCCCGTTCCGCCAAGGCGATCCGCAACAAGAGGGCACTGGGCCCCAGCCATGCCTCCGTCCGATCCGGCCAGCCGGCCGGGGAGGGGGCGTCGAAGGATTGTTGGCCCATCTGGCGGAGGACGCCTTCCAGATGGCGTGAACTCCTGAAGACGTCGGTCGTATCGAAGGCGCGGCAGGTCGAGATGGCGAGGTCCCAGGGAGTCTTGAATTTGGCCAGCGGATCGCGCCACGAGGCATCGAGCCCGAGCAAGGCGCCATAGACTTTCATCAGGTCGCCCTGGCTGTCGACGAAGGTGGCGGCGATCGTCTCGACCGCGGCCGGCGGCGGGTCGTCGGCCACGAAATGGCGCACCAGCTTGGTCGCAATGAAACGGGCGGTGGCGGGCCGCCCGACGATCAGCTTCAGCGCCGCTTCCGTCTCGTCTTCGCCACCGTCGGCAATCGTCGTACCCAACAGGGTCTTGGCGCCCGGCTGATGGCTGGGCAGGTCGAAACCATAATCGGCGACGCCTTGATTTTGATCGCGCCGGCCGTAATTGACGCGCCAGCCGGTCAGAATGGCGGCCAGGGCCTTGATGTCGTCCTGTGTATAGCCGCCGTCGACACCGAGGGTATGCAGTTCCAGGATCTCACGGGCGAGATTCTCGTTCAGACCGCGCTTGCGCTGCCCCCCGCGCTCCGACTGGGGACCGACGGCGCTCGCCAGATCGAGGTAAATCAGCATCGCCGGATGCAGGATCGCCGCCCTTGCCAAGTCGATGAATTTGCCGGTGACATGGGGCAGGATCGCTTCACGTTCCATGGCGAAGGCGAGCGGCCCGACGCCGCCCTTGCGGGCGGTAACGGAGAAGTGATTGGACCAGAACAGAGCCAGGCGTTCACGGAAAGGCGCCGTGCTGGTCACCTGTCGCGCAAGGCGATCGTTCTGGAACGCCAGACGCGCATCATCCAGCCGCTTTTTCGCCTCGCTACCGGTGCCATCCTTGCGGCCGGTCGCGAGATCGCGCATGGCATCGATCACCGCACTTGAAAGCGGCACGGCGCCGGACGCCACCGGGCTGCTCAATTGCTCGAACAGGGCGGTGTGCGGATCGCCCGACAGGGCCAGCAACTCGCCCGGCCGGGGACCTAAACCAAAGCGATTGGCGGCAATGAATGCATTTTGGGATATCATCACACCAGATCCGCCCGATGCCGCATTGCCGCTATTCTTCGGCCGGCTCTTTGGCAAGATTGTGGCCGCGCCGCCACGACCAAAGTGTATCGCAACACGATTGTATCGCGCGTTGCCGCAGCGTAAAAACTGGCGCTGATCACTGCTGGTTCAGCCCTTTCCTTGCAGACCCCCGCGGGAAACCATGGGATTCCGCCAACGATAGCTGGAAAGGGAGAAATGGGAGATGAGTATTCGATGATAATTTATGATGGGAAGGCTATTACTGTTAGAGCGCAATTGGATCTTCCTGGAGATATTCTTGTCGCCACTTTCTCGCCGCGGAACGTTCACCGCGACATGTCAGACGTGGCGCCGGAGGATATGAACGCCGCGGGGGAGGAATTCCTCGAGAAGTGCGGACTGCCCGGGATATTTTTCATCTCCCGCGAAAACCACTGGTGGCAGACCTTCGAGATGGAAGAGGCGATCGCCGAAATCCGCAGGACGGGCCTGCTCGAGCGCTATCGCGAGGTCGTCACCTATGGCATGAGCATGGGGGGCTATGGGGCCCTGATGTTCTCGAAGGCGCTGGGCGCAAAGCGCGTCATTTCGGTTGCGCCTCAATATTCCATCGACAGTTCCGTCGTTCCTTTTGAAACGCGCTGGCCCGAAGACAGGCGGCGTCTGAAATTCATCCGCGACGATATGTTCGAGGGCCTGTCGAAGGAGAGCGACGTCTATCTGCTCTATGACCCCCGCTTTCGCGTCGATCATCTACACGCCAAGCTGGTCGAGGCTTGCCGGCCGGTCGACTCCATCTTGGTCACCCATTCCGGTCATCGGGTCGCGCAGGCGCTGCTCGACATGGGCCTGCTCAGCCGCGGCATCGAAGGACTGCTGCGCGGCACGTTGGACGCTCACGCCCTGCGGCGCCAAATCCGCCAGAATCGGCGTCTCTCGGCCTACTACCTGTCGACCATGTCACAGGATGTGGCCAAGCGCTTTCCGAAGGCGGCCGGCCGGCTCGCCGAAATGGCGCTGGCAATCGTCTCGGAGCAGCGACTGAAGGCGCCCCGCCCGGACTTTCTGGTGGGCGTGTTCGGTGCCCAGGTCACGAAGATCGTTCTTCAGGTCTGCAAGGTATTCCTGTCAGAGCATCGCTACGACGAAGTCTGTGTCCTGGCCGAAACCTGGAAAGGTGCGCTGCCGAGGGCGAAAGACGACCTGGACCTGCTGGTCGTGCAGGCACTGGTGGCCGCCGGAAAACGCGACGAGGCGGCGACCCTGCTCTGGCGCATCGTCGAGCAGCCTTCGCCATTGTCGACCAGGCAGCCGCAGGGGCTGATGCGGGTGGCATTGCAGGTCTTCGGCGCGATGCCGGGCGCGGAGGCTCTGCTGCGTTTCGTCGAAGCCAAGCGCAAGGAGATCCTGGCCGACGAAATGACCTCCGTTCGCTTGGCCGAACTGCTTCACGAGCGGCGGCGACCGCGCGATGCCTCGGTATTGTTCCGCGACGCCGCCCTGGGCTTGGAGGGCGCCCGCCGGTTCGACTTGGTGCTCCGGCGGGTCCACGGGCTGGTAGCGACAGGCAGCAGGCCGGAAGAGGCTCTGGCCGAGGGACGGCGCATGGCTTCGACCCCCCGCAGTGAGATCGACCGTCAGATCCTGCTCGCCGCGGTCTTCGAGGGGGTCGGCGATCTCCGTTCCGCCAAGGCGCTGTGGACCGAATTGCTGGCCAAAAGCCCGGGCCACGCGGTTGTCCAGTTGAACCTGGCGCGCATCCATTTGAAGACCGGCGACGAAAAAGGAGCTCGGCATCTCGCCGAACAATTGACCACGGCCGACCCCGGCAACCGCAAGGCGCAGGCGTTCCTTCGTCAGGTTCGGGGTGCTTGAAGGCCACCCGCAATCGGCGATCCGCCCCGTCGTTCATACGGTCGGGGGCGCAGACCCGGGCTGGGATCGGGCGCCGCGCAGACGAAGCATTGAGGGATATGCCCCTCAATGCTCATGCGGGCCCTCAGCATAAGCGGCGGGGGTCGTAACTAAACGGCGCGAAAGGTCCTCCGTCCGCCGCCGACAGGCACTGACCGGCGCTCAATCGAATTCCGTCGGAACCCGCTCGACTTTCCAGGTCACACCGGCGCGGACCCTTTTGGCCGGTGTGCCGAGGGCAACGGAGTTGGGCGGAATGCTCCTCGTGACGGTCGACCGGGCGCCGACCACACTGTCCGCGCCGACGACGACCCCCTTGTAGACATAGACGTCCTCAGCCAGCCAGACATGGTCTTCGATCACAATATTCCGGGCGGGATTGATGCGTCGCCCGCTCTCGAGATCAATCACTGAATGGGAATCCGAGGTTCGGAATCGAACATTGGCGAACAGGCAGTCGCGACCGATCTTGATCGAGCAACCTTCGTCCGCGAAAATTCGGCAGGGCTTGTTGAAGCGGGTGCCCTCGCCGATCGAGATTTTACAATCGCCACCGACAATCAGCTGCCCGACAATCTGAGTATTGGCACCAACCTCGATGACGCCATTTTTACCCCGGAAAACTGCGCGAAAATTCTTGAGCGTGGCACCCTGACCGATGATAAACTTGTTGCCCTCACCAAAGAAATCGACAGCACAAACACCGACTTCGCGCTTTGACTCACCAACAACTTCGTTGTTACTGTACTTATTGTCGATAATCATCGTGGAGCTCTTTCGTCGCCCAATACAACATTGCAGATTCCAGGAACAAGCGGTGAGTCACATCGGCATTCGGGGCCGTTCTCGCCCGGGGGCGTCACCCCGTGCGTGAGAAGATCAGATCGAGCCGCTTGAACAGCGCCCGCACGATGCCGCTGGACGGCCCCAGCTTCTCCGCCTCCCGGGCAGCCTCGGCGGCACCCTCCATGTCCGACAGGCTGATCAGGACCCGCGCCTTGAGAACCCAGAGGCCGGCCTTGTCGCGCTGGTGCGGCAGCACCTGGTCGAGCGCAGCCAGTGCCTCGCCGCAATTGCCGGCGGCATAGGCATCGCGCGCCTTGCGCTCCAGCTCGGCATCGGCTCGGCGGTCGACCAGGGGGCGCACGACACTGCGCGGGCGCGTCGCGACACGGCCTTCGCCGACGTCCCCACTTTCCTTCGACAGGGCCGCACGGATTTCCTCGCGGTCCTTGCAGAAGCGCTCACCCGGCAGCAGCCGGTCGAGCAGGGCGGTGGCGCCCGGCAGATCGCCGGCACGGGCCAAGCCGAGCACGCGGCGCTTCACAAAGGCGGCACGGCGCGGCGAGTTCCGACCGTCGGCGCAATCGGCGAAAAAACGCCGGGCGGCGGCCTCGTCCTTGTTGCGCAGCAAGAGAAGCCCGAAGCGCGTCGCCGCATTCTCATCCTGCAGGATGCGCTCGGCATAGGCCGATCCAAAGCGTTTGATCGCCCCGACATCATTGCTCTTTTCCAGGAATTGGATGCCGAGGAGCAGGGCGTTCACGAGATCGCTGCCGCGCGCCGTGGCGATCACACCCTCGATCGTCGCCAGCGCGCCGGCTTCGTCGCCAAGCGCGTGCATGGCGCGGGCGACCAGGGGATCGAAGGTCGGGCCGGTATCGGACAGGCGCGGCCGCCAGCGGTCCATGACCTCGATCGCCTCCGCCGGCTCGCCGCTGTCGATCAGATTTCGGGCGAGCTGGCCGGCGATGCGCGTGGCATCGGCCCCCGTATCGTCTTGACGGTAATATTCCGGCAGTCGCACGAAGCGCGCCTCCATCGCGTCGACAGCAGCCCGCGCCAGACGGGTGGCCTGACCGAGATCGCGCCGACGTATCTTGTGCGCGAAATTGGCCAGAATAAGAGGCGATTTCCGCCGGTTTTCCCGTATCCGGCGCTGCAGTTCCCGACTGTTCAGTTCGCCGCGCAGCAATTCCGCCATCGACTTCGACAGGATGCCCATGTCGTTGATCGCACGCGCGACGGTGTGAGTGGCGAAGGAGACCGGCAGCTCGGTCAGCCGACGATGGCGGCGCAGCAGGCTGATATGAGCGCTATCATGTGGGAAGAACGGGTCGAACATCACAATCACTTCGCCCGACTTGATCAGCCCCTTGTCCATGTCGTCATAGATGAAACGCAGGCGCGCCCGGTCCTCGGGCCAGCGCGTCTCGAAGGCCACGACGTTGCTGTCGAGGGAATACTGCGGCGCCACGGCGATCGCCCGGTCCGCACCGAGCGCCGCGGAATACATCAGCGCGCCATAGCCGCCCATGCTCATGCCATAGGTCGAGACATGGGAGAATCCGCTCAGCAGGCCGCGCGACCGGATCACCTCGATCGCCTCGAACATTTCGGGCGACTGCCACCAATGGTTCCAACGGGCGGTGAAGAACAGGGCCGGAATGCCCGCCTTGGTCATGAATTCTTCGCCTGGGCCCCGCAGATCGCGGGCTGGCGTGGTGTTGACCCGGCCGTGCCCATTGCGGGCGGAAAAGACGACCACGGCGAAAGCCACGCCGGGAGTCAGCTTGGCTCTGACGGCGATATCCTTGCCGTCATAGACGACGGCCTCGTCGCCGATCGTCGTTTCCTCCGACATGCCGCCCTCGTCGCCCGACACCTGCACCTCGCTACCCAGCGTGTGGGCGCTTGCGCAGGTCGTCGATCTCCTTGATCTCGGTCAGCACGGCTTCGAATTTGTTCAGCGGCACCATGTTGGGGCCGTCGGAAGGCGCATTGTCCGGGTCCTGATGGGTTTCCATGAAAACCGCGGCCATGCCGACCGCGGCAGCGGCCCGCGCCAGGGGTGGCACGAAGCGCCGGTCGCCGCCGGACGAGGCACCCTGGCCGCCCGGCTGCTGCACGGAATGGGTGGCGTCGAACACGACCGGGAAGCCGGTCTCGGCCATGATCGGCAGCGAGCGGAAATCGGTGACCAGCGTGTTGTAGCCGAAGGAGGCCCCGCGCTCGCACAGCATGATCCGCTCGTTGCCGGCGGCGACCAGTTTTTCCGCCACGTTCTTCATGTCCCAGGGGGCCAGGAACTGGCCCTTCTTGACATTGACCACCCGCCCGGTGACGGCGGCGGCGACCAGAAGATCGGTCTGGCGGCAGAGATAGGCCGGGATCTGCAGAACATCGACCACTTCGGCCACCGGCGCGCACTGTTGTGCGTCATGGACGTCGGTGATCACCGGCACACCGACCGTTTCCTTGACCTCGGCGAAGATCGGCAGGGCGGCACTCAGGCCGACGCCGCGGTTCGACTTGATCGAGGTCCGATTGGCCTTGTCGAAGGAGGACTTGAAGATCAGCCCCACGCCGACCCGATCACAGATTTCCTTGAGCGCAGAAGCCATCTCCAGGGCGTGCTCGCGGCCTTCCATGGCGCAAGGACCGGCAATGACCGCGAAAGGCAGGTCGTTGCCGATGGTCAGCGACCCGACCGAGACGTGGCGTGCTTGCGTCATCTGCGAACTATCTCCCTAAAATATCCATCAACATATAAGCGTAACAGTGCTGTGGCGCACCAAAATTACGGCCGAGCCCCCTCCGACCAAATGAGTGGCCGAAGCGCCCCCGGTCTACTCGAAGATTTTCACGACGCCGGCCGCCTGGAAAACGACCTGCATCACATCCTTGAAGAACTGGAACCCTTTGAATGTCACGGCCGGCGGCACGATTACTTCGTCGCCCGGGCCGACGCTCGGATTGGCACCGAAATCGACCACGCCATTCTGATGACGCACAATGATGTTTTCCAGATCCGCACGCTCGGACGGGCCACCCGCCACCTTGATGTAGTCCTGGGCGCCGAAGCTGCTTTCCCACACGACGGTCTGCGGGATGAGCACCTCGCCCGAGATGTTGACCACGGTCGAGCGCTCGGGGATGAACACCGTATCCCCGTCCTCGAGACGGAGGTCGCGGACATTGCCCTGCGCATCGGCGACGACGACCAGCCCGTCCGGCTTGATCGTGCGGGCACGGGCGATGAACTGCAGGACCATGTTCGCTTCGGTCGAGCGCAACGCGGCCTCGCCGTCGGTCTGCACCACGGCGGTGAGCAGGCTCCGCTGAAGCCGGTCGAGCGAGTCGGTCAACGCGCGCGACTGGAGGTCGGCCACGCTCGTCCGCTTCAGGTAGATCGCCTTCGGATTGGCGAATTTGCCGTTGATGGCGACATAGTCGAGCAG
Organism: Zavarzinia sp.; assembly: GCF_041650655.1. Classification (GTDB taxonomy): domain Bacteria; phylum Pseudomonadota; class Alphaproteobacteria; order Zavarziniales; family Zavarziniaceae; genus Zavarzinia. Next base: position 32,620 of record NZ_JBAZKR010000032.1, on the reverse strand, counting down.
GCCGAGCAGGCTCGTCCCCTTGTCGACGACATAGGTCGAGGGCCCCTCGAAGGTCCCTTCCAGCTTCACGGTGACGGTCTGGACGGTGGCGTCCTGGTCGAAGGTGACCGTGTCCTGGTCCTGCAAGATGTAAGACGAGAAACGGCCGATCGGGACATATTCGGAGAAGGGCGTGCCGCCGCGAACACCGGCGACCAGGGCATGGGTGACGCCGGGCAGCGGACGCGACAGGTCCATCAGTTCACGGCCCGTCATGGTCTTGCCTTCGAATTCGAAGATGGCGCGGGTGCGCACCATGCCGTCGGCCTTGGCGGCGCCATTCTGTGCGCCGACCACGATGGTGTCGCCTTCCTGGAGGATGAGGGGCGGCAGGTAGCCCTTGACCAGGAATTCATAGAGGTCAACCTGGAGCAGCGGCCGTTGGTCTCGGATCACGGTGATTTCGCGGAACGAGCCGCTGCTCTTCACGATGCCGCCGGCGCGAGCCAGGAAGTCGATCACCGAATCTTCGGGCGCGCCGGGATAGCGGCCCGGCCGGACGACGAAGCCGGTGACGAAGACGCCCATGCTGCGGGCATTGACGATGGTGGCATAGACCTGCACCTCGCCGCTGTAAGAGCGACCGATCTGGCTTTGCAGCGTCTGGGTCAGGTCGCTCGCCCGTGTGCCCTTCACCTTCACCGCGCCGATGTCGGGCAGGAAGATGTTGCCCTGCGGGTCGACGCTCTGAACGATGTCCTGCTGCACTGCGCCGAACATGCGGACCGAGACGGTGTCGCCGACCGCCACGATCGAATTGGCGCTGGCGCCCTGCTGGCCGGTCGGAAAGCCGCCATAGGCGAAAGTGGTGGCGCCGAAGAGATCGAATTCTCTCGTCGACCGATCCTGGGACACGGCGGGCGGCAGCGGCGGCGGCGCGGTGATCTCGGCCGAGACCCCGCCGGGGGACAGGGTCTGCGCCTGGGCGGCCGTCAGGTGACCGGCGCAACCGGCCGCCAGGGCCAGAATCGTCAAGATCAGGACGAAGACACCGGGAAAGGGCCGGCTTCGGTAATCTCCGACCTTGGTGGCGATCCCATGAATCATCGTCACTGCCATCACCGCTCACATCCTCTGCCCTGCCGGGCATAAGGCCCCCGGCATGGGGGCCGAAACATAACATGGTCGGAGCGTAGCCGAAACCACGTTCGGCCGGCCTGGCCGACTTGCGGCGGGTCGACGAAGCCGCTAACGTGCGGCGAAGCGAAGCGAAGCGCGAAAGGCCGGGTGGATCATGGCGGAATTCCGAGCCCTTGGGGGTTTCCGGCCGCGGCTTCTCATGCTGGGCACGGGCGTCGCCGTGCTGCTGGGCGGCTGTGTCGTGCAGGCACCCGAGGCCCAGGTGACCGGCCCGGCGGCCGAACCGGCCCATTCCATCGTTGATCGCACCGGCAAGACTTGGCTGGTGCGCACCTCCGAGACATATCTCTCGGCCTCGAACCGTGATTGCCTGCGCGTCGTCCTGACCCGGAGCGAAGGCAGCACCAGCACCACCCGCGCCGCCTGCGGCACGCCGGGCGCCTGGAAAATCAGCCCCAGCCTGAACCGCGACTCGGCGGGCGGCGATCTCGACGACGTCGTGATCCCCTACGAAGGCGCCACGAGCGCGTCGTAACGTCCCGACGCGGCGCCCAAGGCGCGCGCCCAGTTCCCGAAAATGCCGCGCCGCGCGGCGGCATTTTGCCGCCGCATCAGACGATGTGGTCGCGCAGCCCGCCGTAGAGCAGCCGGATCACGACCCAGCAGACCAGGGCCCCCAGGAACACGTAGAACGTATCCATCAGTCGGCGTGGATAGAGCGGCTCCTCGGGTGCCCGGGGGGGCACGACACTGACGATGTAGCCCTTTTGCCGCCGCGCTTCGGCGAAGGCCGACTCATAGGCCTTCAGTGCGACCGCATAGGTGTCCTGTGCGATCGTCTGTTTCAGCTTCAGGAGGGAATATTGCTCCAGCACGGTGGCGAGAGCATTGTTCTCGCCGGTCAGACGCTGTTGCTCCGCCTCGATCTGTGCGTTGAGCGCCTTGAGCTGATTTTCGAGATCGACCAGATTGGGCGTGTCCCGCTGCGAGACTTGGCGGGCACTGCGGATCTCCGCCTGCACCTTCGCGGCCTCGGTCTGCAGGCCGGAAATGATGTTGCTGATCATCTTCAGGGAATCTTCAGGGTCGATCAGGTTGTTCTTCACCCGGAACTCGCGCAGCCGCTCCTCGACGTCCTTGATCTGAAGTTCCTTTTCGGTCACCTCGCGGCGAGCCGTCGCCAGATAATCATCTTCCAGGCGCTTGTTGTATTCGTTGATCAGATCCTCGCTCATCGATGATATGGACGATGCGAGCGTATAGGCCATCTCTGGCGTAAATGCCTTGGCGTTCAGAATGATATACCCGGTAAATTCATCGTAGTAGATTTGAACATTATTTTCGAAATAGGCATATTTCTGTTCAAAATCGGCCGATTTTGGCAGGCGTGCATAGAAATCGATCGCTGGGTCAGAGTAGTGCTCGGCGAACCCTATCTTCGGTTCCAAAATGCGCAGCGCCTCTCTGGAGCGGACAAAGCGCACGATCGCATAGGATTCCTCACGCCCGACGAGCAGCCCCGTGTTCGAGGTCAGGACGCTCATGAGGCTCGAGGTCTTGGGCGATTCGTCAACGCTGCGGACAGCGATGACGGCTTCCGTCTCCCAGATGTCGGAGGCGAAAAAGAACATGTAGACAGCCGTCACCAACGTCGGCGTCAGGACAAACAATAGACCAAAGATCAATGCATACCTTCGCTCCCGGCGGACGGCCGTCCTTGACTGCAGCGGTGGCGCGCGGCGAATGTCTGCCTGTTCTTCCCCTAAAAAGACCATTTCAGACATCACCTATTCCTCGTCGGAGTCCGCTTGGCGCAGTTGCTGCGCGTTCCCGAGCCCGGCCGCATTGAATGCAGCCACGGCCTGGTTAACATCGTCATATCGTGTCAGGCGTCCGCCACCAACCGTATAGGCCACATCGCACATGGATGCCATCAGGCGTGGGTTCTTGGTCGCGAAAACGATGGCGGCCCGCTTCTGCAGCGTCGCGATTCTGTCCTGGATCCGGCTTTTGAACTCCGCGTCGCCGCCGGCGACCATCTCGTCGATGACATAGCATTCGAAATTCATCGACAACGGAATGGCGAAGGCGAGTCGAGCGCGAGAGATATTGTCCAACGTGCTGATGCGAGCATCGAGCGACTTACCCAGTTCTGCGAATTTGTTGACCGCCCGGATGAGATCAGGGGGATGAGCGCCATAGAGCAGCGCCGCGATCCTGATGTTGTCGCGTACCGTGAGGTTGGCCTGGAAGCGGCCGGAATTAATCGGCCAGGAGACGGTCATGTCATGGACGACCTGACCGTAGGTCGGGCGGTCGTCACGGCAGATCAGATTGATCACGGTCGATTTGCCCGACTTGGGGGAACCGAGGATCCCGGTGGTTACCCCCGGCTCGAAGACCGCGTCGACGCCGTCGAGGATGACCGTTTCCCGCTTCCGGTTGGTTTCGATCTTCGTCACGTCATGGAAAGAGATCATTTCTCGGCCACTTTCTCACGGGAGGCGCGCTCGCAGACCAACCCCGCCATCAGAAGCACCGCGCCGAACTTCAATACATAGGCCGGCTCCGATTGGGCGGAGTCGTAGATGGTGAAATAAGCGGCACGCCCCATATCGGTCAAATGCAGGAGCGGGTTGTAGAGCGCATAGGGCGCAACAAACGCCGGCATTTCCGGGATGACAAAGAATGTACCGCTGACGAAGAAGAGCGCACGCAACAGAAGAGTGATCGGCCGTCTCAAATAGGGCGCATAGAGAAAGAGAAGGCCAACAACCAGGCCTAGCGAAAAACCGTAAATCCCCATTGCGATCATGATGATCAGTAATTCAATTGGATTACTGATCGGATCCGAGAAGCCAAACCAGATATAGAATAAAAAGAAAAGTCCCGCAATGGCACAGAAAAGAAAAATATTTACTATCGCGGTCGCAATCGCCACATCCAATTGGGTGACATTGGGAAATCGCATCAAGCCGGACTTTTCGCCGATGGCCTCTGACGACAGTAAGAATGTTGTTCTAAAGACAAAGAACGAAAAAACACCGATCGAAAGAAAAGGAATCGCCTGCATTCCGCGATGGGCCGGGGCATCGGTGATATATCGCAATATCGAAAACAGAATCACCATCCAACTCATGGACAGGATCTGGTTGAAAATGCCGAGGGCACCACGAGAAAAACGCGCCCGCAGGTCGGCGTAGATGAGTGCACTCAGGACGCTCTGCTGTACGCTGAAAGCATGGGCTATGCGTTGCATGGCTCTATCGCTTCTTCCATTGCCTAATCAAAGGCAAGCACTTGCGCCCCTTACGGCATCCAAGTCGGTTTCGCGACCATACCGTCAAACGGGCTGCGGTGTTAGTGGCTGGGTCGAGGATGTAAGGGGTCACCACGTCTTCGACAATGGCGACAGCGGTACATTGCACTCACCCCGGCAGACAACCATGCCCCCTTCATCAATGTGCACCGGCCGTCCGTGGGCGGCCGAAACGATCGGCTCGACCATTCAAAAATCCATTTCGGAGTTATTCGGCATCCGGGCGCATCGCCTCACCAGCCACGCGCGGCGATGACTTCCTCCGCGGCCTCCTCGACGCTGCAGGCCTGCCCCGTCTGCGACGAGACGTAACGCCCGTGCCTGACGAACATCAGATAGACCAACTCCTCGATCGTCGCCGTCTCTTCCGGCAGCGGAATCGCCGGGCAGCGGTCGACGGTCAGGCCGAGGCCGGCGTAGAACGGCTTACCGTAGCAGTGCACCCGCTTGCCCGCCATGAGCGCCTCGAGCCCCAGGACCGAATCGCCGACATAGACGGTGTCGACGATCTCGAACAGGGAATAGGGGCTGATGTCCGCGTCGTAAAAATCGACCGGTGCCACATAGCGTTGGAACTGGCGGTAGGCCTGGGCGAAGCAGCCGTTCGCCCCGGCCTTCTCGCCGATCCCGGCGGGATCGCTGTAGACGATGACTTCGGCGTCGCCTTCTTCGCGCAGCACGTCGTGCACCATGCGCTCGAAATCCTCGGGGCTCGCGGCCGCGGGATCGAGGGCCGGATTCGAGGGCAACTGGTCGATCACCATCACCTTGCGCCGCCCCGGCTCGCCCAGGCGCGGCGTCAGGACCGGCAGCTCGTGATAGGACGACAGGCGCTTCGCCACCAGGAGGTCGATCAGCGCACGGGCACGGGCGACGCGCTCTTCCGCACCGTCGGTGCTGCGCAGCTTGACCAGGCGTTTGACCCGGATCGGATCATAGGCCATGGCCAGGTCGTCGATCATCAGCGAGACGAGCTGGCGTTCCTCGAGCGGACGCCGCGACCGCCCGACCAAGCCTTCGGTCACGGTCACTTTCGGCCGGTTCAGCTCGCGCGCCAGTTTCACCAGGTTCTGGCGCGCCCGGTGATCGGCAGCCGGCCAGTCGACGAAGGCTTCGGAGGCCGAGACGTTGCGTTTCAGGTTCACCTGGTTCACCGGCACGTCGACCATGGTGCGGGCGCGCAGCATGGCGCGCATGGCCTCGGCCTGGACCGGGGTCAGCTTGCTGGCGCCGGCCAGGGCGACGACATCGAGCTGCCCGGTCTGGCCATGGACGAGGCGGTGAACGGTGCTCTGGCGGTGCGGCACCTGCCGTTCGCCCTTGGCGATCTGGCGGAGCTGGGAGGCGATGCGCCGCGAGGCTCGCCCGTCGAATTCGCCGTTCGAGAAGAGCTGTGCCGCGCGGGCCAGCTTCTCCGGATCCGGCGCCCAGGCCGGCTCGCCGAGCAGCGTGGGCAGAATGGCGAACAATTCATCGCGCGTGCGGACGAAGGGAATGCCAGCCTCTTCCCAGATCTGCTGGAACTCGACGTATTTGAGCGACAGCGCCGGCCGGCCGAGCAACACGCCTTCGAACAGCATGGTGCTGTTGATCGAGGTAACCAGATCGGCGTGATAGAGCGCCTCTTCCGGTGGCGCCAGATAGCACACGGCATCGTCGACCGCGCCCTGGGGCGAGATCTCGATCTGGTTGCGCAGGGCCGGGATCAGAATGTCGTCCTTGGACGGCGGCAGGCGCACGATCAACTGCATGTCATGCGCCAGCGCATAGTCGAACAGGTCCTTGATCGCCTCGCATTGGGCCGAGCGCGCCGCCTTGGTGTCGAGCTGGCTGTCGAGCGGCTGGGTCGCGAAGATGATCGTCTTGCGGCCCGGATTGAGGCCGAAGATGCCATGGTACTGCGCCCGGGTCAGGGACGGTTTGTAAGCGTGATAGGGGTCGAACTTGGGTGCGCCGGTGATGACCAGGCTGCGGGCCGGATAGCCGCGCTCGAGGAAAATCTCCTTCTGCAGGTCACCCCAGGCGAAGACGATGTCCGCGATCGGTACCGAGGCGCGCGCCAGCGGATCGACATAATACATGTCGCGGCTGACGAAGACCGACTCGTGCGGGATCAGGATGCGCGGGATTTCGAGCTCGCCGCACACCGTCGCGATCTGACGCATGATCGGCGCCCAGTCGAAGGTGAAGATGACGCCGGCGATCCGGCTGCGCAGCGGCACCAGCGCGCGGATCAGCAGGCGGCGATAGAGATCGGGCATCTCGCGCGCGAAACGGAAGATGTCGCGGCGCAGCGTATTGTCGTCGATGCCGCGGAAGATCTCGAGCGGGGCGATCGTATAGTCGTCCGGCGAGGCGATCCGGCCGATCACCTTGTCGCCGTGTTCCTTGATCCAGGGCACATAGACGAAGACCGGCTTGTCCGACGCCAGCGCCGCCTTCAGCTCGTAGCCGATACCGTCCTGGAACCAGTAGGGAACGGAGAAGGCTTCCGTGGGCGACCGCGCCGGGCCGCGCTCGGGGACCTGTTGCGGTGCGGCGCCCTTCTTGACCGCCACGACCTTCTTCTTGGCCGCGCCCTCCCTTCTCGCCGGTGCGGGTGTCGCGGGCGGGGCGCCGCCCTCGAGGAACACTACAGGCGCCCGCTCTCCACGTGTTTCCATGGCCATCGCATCGATTGTCTGACGAAGGTTGATCGGCTCGCCCGTGCCGGGATCGAAATATTTGGGATACAGGATGTAGCTCGCGGCGAAGAGCTGATCCGCGGTCAGCGCCCTGCCGCGCCGCGAGACCTTCTCGCGGTCGTCGGTCAGGCCCCAGCCGGCGTAGAAGGGCGACCCCATCACGGTCACGTCGTAACCGCGCAGCAGCGCCTCTAAACCGCCGAGGGAGGTGATCGTGTAGACGCGGTCCACGCCGGTCAGGGCATCGTCGAGCGAGGTCGGCTCCTCGAGGATGGTGACGCGCCCGGCGAAGTCCCGCACCTGCGCCGCACTGCGGCGATTGGCCAGCACGTCGGGATGCGGCTTGTAGATGATCTGGGCGTCCGGATTCTCGCTGATCGCGACCGCCAGCAACTCGCGGGCCGAGCGCACCGTCTGACTGCCGAAGAGGATCGAGGCATCGTCGTCGTTCTGGCCGAGGACGAGGATGCGCTTCTTCCGCTTGGGGCCGTAGACCTTGCCGGCGACGCCGCTCGAAGGCTCGTTGTATTTGGTCAGACGCTGCGACAGCAGCAGGGTGAGGCAGTCCCGCGCCTCCTTCATCAACGCCTTGTCGGCGTTGAAATCATAGGTATTGAGCAGGTTTTCCAGCCCCGAAGGCCGGGTCGCATCGAAATAGATGCCGACCTCGTCGAGGCAAAGGGAATAGGGGACGATGTGATTGGCGCCGAGCCCGACGGAGCGGAGAAATCCGTCCTCCATCCACCAGATCGGGACGTTATTCTTCTTCGAGAATTCGATCAGATCGCTAGGATATTTCATACCCCAGACGATGAAGACCGGATTCTTCGTGCGGAGAACCCTTTCGCCACTCTTCTCGATGCTGTCCTTGAAGCTGATGTAGCGGAGGTTGAGTTCGGGGAAACAATGTTGGAGGTGGGCCCGCTTCCAGGGAGCGAAATTGATGCACCAGGCGGTGCGGTCGTATTTCTTCCCCCCCAACAGGCCCTGGCGCAGTCGCTGGACCAACCGGCCGAATCCGCCGCCGGTATTGGCGGGAGCAACCTCCGGCCGGGCCCGCAGCCCAAAACCGACATCCGTCATTCAATCGACCCCACTATCCCGGCTTCCCCACTGCAATGTCGGTATCGACATCGAAACAGCATACTGTCATCTTGCCGCTGTGTTTCTGCGGACTCTATTTAGCGCATTGCGGCACAGAACGTCACGTCATGTTTTCGGCACCGCAGCGAGGCACGGGTTGGCTTTGTTGCAGCACTGCGATCGGCCTGATCGAGAATTGCGGTAATATATCGGGGGGTCGCACTTGCGTCGTGAATTATTGCTTGAATTGAAATCGCTGGGAATTCTGGTTGCGGCCGGCGGTAGCATGAGCGCCATCACCACTCTGACCTGCGAACCGCCCGTATTGATCAACGCTGACATCAATGGCCGCTTTCGTGTCGGGGCCTTCACTTATATTCGCGGCAGTTCCCGCATTTCCCGCGGCCTCAAGGAAGTCGGCCGCTACTGCTCGATCGCCCCGGGCTTCAGCGCAGGTGACGGCAATCACCCGACCGACTGGCTCTCCACCCACCCGTTCCAGAGCGGCGACCCCCTGGTGTTCCGCCAGTGGACCAAGACGCGGGCGAACGACCCTCGCTTCATCAAGCCGATCACCAAGTCGATGGCGACCGTGATCGGCAACGACGTCTGGATCGGTGCCAACGTCACCCTGCTGCCCGGTGTCACCGTGGGGCATGGCGCCGTCGTCGCCGCGGGTGCCGTGGTGACCAAGGACGTTCCGCCCTATGCGATCGTCGCCGGGGTGCCCGCCAGACTGCTCCGCTACCGGGTTCCGGAACGGCTGATTCCCGAGCTTCTGGCGCTCCAGTGGTGGCGCTTCGAAGCGGATTCGCTGCTCGGCGTGCCGTTCGACAATGTCGAAGCCGCGATCGGCAAGGTGCGGGAGATGGAAGCCCGCGGCAAGCTCGTGACGATCGATCGGGAAGTCACCTTCGGCCCCAACGGGATCGTCGAACGCAGGGGAACCGCGGCCTGACGGCTGGCGGCAGCCCGGATCGCCCCGCCACCCGACCTGCACATAGTTCGCGACCGTCGCGTTGCAGCATTTCAGCCTGCCCATGGCGCGGATCGGCGACCCGAGCTTCCCGGGTTCGGACGGCCCCGGCCTGCCGAACGGCACGCTCGCCCGCCCCCCACAGCAGGGTGTTCCGCCCCGCCACGCCTCCAGGATCCCTATACCACTCCCCCGGCCCCCTGCGGCGTGGTGCCGCGCCACCGCATCCAAAGCCCGAGTCCCGCATTTCGAGACTGGGACCTCGACCGAGGTCGTGTTGCGAAGCAGTATGGGCACCAATAAGAATTGGTATATATTCGTCGGTGCTGCGCTGCGGGGGAGGTCGGGGAACGGCAGCGGCGTGACAATCCGGCGGGGGGTTGTCGATGTTCGACGGTGGTCTTCGGGGCGGCCGAATTGTCGAGGAAGTCGGTGCGCCGTGGGGAACCGATAGTTGTATCTGATTGCTCTTTGTTCGGGTCGTCTGTCCGGCTTGGCGCGCCATCTGTCCGGGGGGCCTTTCCCCTTTAGGGCCCGTGCGTCCGGTCTGCCGGTGTTTCCGGTCCGGAGAGGTCGAGGTTCGGCTCTGCCGAGATGCTTCAACCACACCCGGACCAGGGGGTTTCGTGCCGGCCGCGCGATTGTTAGCGTTCCAGGCCCGGCTTGGCCGGGTAGCGGAGGATCGTGGCGGAAGGCGGGTCATTGTCGTGATGACGAGGCACGACGTTATTGATACTTGAATTGAGGAGATTGCAATGGAACCGATCGAGGCGGAGGGGCGTAGGCGGAGCAATGTGGTGGAGGCGCTTCCCACGAGCTTGCTGAACAGGCGCCCGCGGCCACCGCTGAGCTCGGCGGCCAGGGAAGGAATTCTCGCATCGGCGGCGAACGCCTTCGATCTCGCCGTTGCCGGCATCAACGAGATGAAGCTCGGCCTGGGCGACGATTTCGTCGAGGCAGTCGTCACGCTGGAGCGGGTGCGCGGTCGCATCATCCTGACCGGCATGGGCAAGAGCGGCCATGTCGCCCGCAAGATCGCCGCCACCCTGTCGTCGACCGGTTCGCCAGCCTTCTTCGTCCATCCCGGCGAAGCCAGCCACGGCGACCTCGGCATGATCGGCCGGGACGACGCTGTGGTGGCGCTGTCCAATTCGGGCGAGACCGCCGAACTGATGAATGTCATCGAATATACCCGGCGCTTCGGCATCCCGCTGATCGCGATCACCAAATCGCGGGAGAGCACGCTGGGCGAGAAGGCGGACATCACCCTGGTGCTGCCGTCGACCCCGGAAGCCTGCCCCAACGGCCAGGCCCCGACCACCTCGACCACCATGACCCTGGCACTGGGCGATGCCATCGCCATGGCACTGCTCAATCGCCGTTCCTTCTCGGCCGAAGACTTCAAGGTCTTCCATCCGGGCGGCGCTCTCGGCAAGCGGGTGCGCATCGTGCGCGACATCATGCGACGGGGCGAGAACCTGCTGCTCTTCAACACGGACGTCCTGATGGAAACCGCCATCATCAAGATGACCGAAATGCGTGCCGGCTGCGTCGGCATCGTGAACGAGAAAGGCGATCTGATCGGCGCCATCACCGACGGCGACATCCGCCGCAGCATGTCGGCCGACCTCCTGTCGCTCAAGGTCAGCGAGGTCATGACGCCCGATCCGGTGACCATCCGGCACGACGCGCTGGCTGCCGAAGCGCTCTTCGTCATGAAGGAACGCGGCATTTCGGCGGTCTTCGTCCGCCAGGGCGAGCGTCTGGTCGGCTTGGCCGACATCCACGACCTTCTGGCCGCCGGCCTCTGATCGGGTTTCCGGGCGCGCGGCGGCACCGCCGAAGTGCCCGGAGCCGTGCCGGCGGACCCCGCCGGCGCCCTGCCCCCCTCGAGTCGTGCCCCTCTTGAATAGACCCCCGAAAGAACCGAGGATGCCGCCCGCCCAACGGTACGGGCGCCGGCGGCGGACTCACGGCCGCCCGCTTCCGCTGATCTAGGAGCCCAGCACCATGTCTCGCGCCACCATCATCATTCCCGCGCGCTATGCGTCCACCCGCTTTCCCGGCAAGCCGCTGGCCAAGCTGAAGGGCGCCTCGGGCCAGGCGCGGACACTGCTGGAGCGCACGGTGCTGGCGGCCCGCAAGGTCGACGGCATCGACGCCATCTATGTCGCGACCGACGACGCGCGCATCGCGGCCGAGGCGGAACGCCTGGGCGCCGCCGTGGTGATGACCTCCGAGAGCTGCCGCAACGGCACCGAGCGGGTGGCCGAGGCGGCGACCAAACTGAACCTCGATTCGGAAGTCCTGATCAATCTCCAGGGCGATGCACCGCTGACCCCGCCGTGGTTCGTCTCCGAGCTGCTGGCCGCCATGCTGGCCGACCCGTCCTGCCAGGTGGCGACCCCGATCCTGCGCTGCGACGTCGAGGCAATCGGCAATTTCCTGGCCGACCGCAAGGCGGGCCGGGTCGGCGCCACCACGGTCGTGGTCAACGCCAAGGGCAATGCGATGTATTTCTCGAAGGAGGTCATCCCCTTCACCGACGGCCGCACCACGGTCGACGGCATCGTGCCGGTGTTCCACCACGTCGGCCTCTACGCCTACCGGCGCTCCGCCCTCGAAGCCTACCGGGGCTTCCCGGTGATGCCGCTCGAGAAGCTCGAAGGGCTCGAACAGCTCCGCTTCCTCGAGATGGGCTGGCCCATCCGCGCGGTCGAGGTCGAGGCACGCGGCCATTCCTTCTGGGAACTGAACAATCCCCAGGACATCCCGCTGATCGAGAACTACCTGGCGAAGATGGGCATCGACTGACGCCCCCCGTCAGGACGGTGCGTCAGGGCTGGCCGCGTCAGGACAGGCGGGCGATCGCTTCGATCACCCGGTCGAAGCTCGCCGTCTCGTGTTCCGAACTCAGGAAGAAGCGGAGCCGGGCGGCGCTTTCGCCCACCGCCGGATAGATGATCGGCTGCACGTTGATGCCCTCGGCGAAGAGGGCATTCGACAGGTTCACCGCCTTCATCGAGCTGCCGACGATGGCCGGCACCACGGCGAAGCCCTGCGACAGGCCGGTGTCGATCCCGGCGGCGCGCGCCGTCTCCAGGAAGTAGCGGCCGCGCGCCTGTAGCCGAGTCACCCGTTCCGGCTCCTCGCGCAGGATCGCCAGCGCCTCCAGCGAGGCCGCGGCCATCGGCGGCGGCATCCCGACGCTGTAGACGAAGCCCGAGGCATAGTAGCGAAGCTGCTCGACCAGCGCCTGCGAGCCGGCGATGAAGCCGCCGCAGCCGGCCAGCGTCTTGCTGAGCGTGCCCATATGGATGTCGACCGCTTCCGGCAGTACGCCGTACTGCTCGCAGGCGCCGTGGCCGGTGGTGCCGAGTACGCCGAGGCCATGGGCTTCGTCGACCATGAGGAAGGCGCGGTGGCGCGTCTTCAGCTCGACGAAACGCACCAAATCCGGGCAGTCGCCATCCATGCTGTAGAGGCTCTCGATCACCACCAGCACGCGTTCGAACTGGCCGCGCAACTGGCCGAGCAGGGCTTCCGCCGCGGCATGGTCGTTGTGCGGAAAGGAGCGCCGGGTGGCGCCCGAGAGCTTGATGCCGTCGAGCACGCTGGCGTGGATCAGGCTGTCGTGCAGGATCAGGTCCTTCGGGCCGAACAGGCTGCCGATGGTGCTGACATTGGTGGCATGGCCGCTGACGAAGACGATGCAGTCCTCGACCCCGATCCACTCCGCCAGGGCCTGTTCCAGGTCGCGCTGCACCGGGCGTTCCCCGGCCACCAGCCGGCTCGCCGAGGCCGAAGTGCCATAGCGGTCGATCGCGGCCTTGGCGGCGGCATCGACCCGCGGGTGATGCGACAGGCCCAGGTAGTTGTAGCTGGAGAAATTGTCGTATTGCCGCGCGCCGATCACGGTCTTGGCGCCCGCCGCCCCCTCGTGGACGCGGAAGAAGGGATTGTCGATGGCGAATTGCTGCGCAGCACTCTTCTGCAACGCCATCAGCTCGTAATTGGGGAAACGGTCGAAACGGTAGAAGGCTTCGGGCAGGGATTGGTAGCGGCGCGCCGCGGATTCCGCATTGCCATAGGCTTCCACGGCCGGCGTCTTGGCGCCGCGCGAGCGGAAACGCCTGATCAATTCGTCCTTGGCGCCGTCGCCGAGGCCGATCTCGTCCTTGCTCATTACGCCCCTTCCGGTTCGACTGCCTGCTGGCGGCGGGTCTCGACGACGATACCGCCCTCGACCGTCTCCAGCGACAGTTCCTCACCGTGGCTTTCGGCCAGCGCCTGCGCGACCGCCAGCAGATCGTTGCCCGGAGCCGGCCCTTCGCCGGCCGGCTGCAACAGCCGCTCGACGATGAAATCGGCCACCTTGCCGACGGTCGCCCGCGCATTGGCCATCATCGCCGGGACACGGACGCCGAAGCGCCGCTCGAGGCCGAGGCCCAGTTCGACCGCCATCAGGGAATCGAGCCCCATCTCGCTGAACGGCTTCTCCGCTTCGATCGTCTCGGCGTCGACGCCGAGGATTTCCGCGAGCTCGCGTGCCGCCAGCCCGATCACGATGGCGCGCGCCTCGTCCGGCGTGCGGCCGGCGAGCAGCGAGGCGATGTCCTCGCCCGCCTCGTCGCGGAACCCTGCGGCATCGCGCAGAGCGGCGAAGCGCGGCGTGGTCGCCGACGGCAGCACCTTGGCGAGCGTCGCATAATCGAAATCGGCGAAGGCCAGCGTGCCGCCATCCTCGGCCAGGGCGCGGTCGAGCAGGTCGAGTGCTGCGCGCGCCGCCAGCGGCGGGGCGCCCAGGCGGGCCGCCAGACTGTCGCGCACCGCCTCGTTGCGGGCGAGATAGCCGGCGTCGCCGATCGGCCCCCAGGCGACGCAGACCGCCGGCAGGCCATGGGCGCGGCGCCAAGCCGCCAGCCGTTCGAGCGCCGCATTGGCGGCGACGTAATTGGCCTGGCCCGGATTACCGATGAAGGTGGTGATCGAGGAATAGAGCACGAAGTGGCGAAGTGCCAGGTCGCGCGTCGCATGGTGCAGGTTGAGCGCACCCTGGATCTTGGGCGCCAGCACGCTGTGCCAACGCGCGGCGTCGAGCGAGGCCATCAAGCCGTCGTCCAGCACCATGGCGGCATGAAGGATGCCGGTGAGCGGCGGGCAGGTGGCGCCGAGATCGGCGATCAATGCCGCGACCGCGGCCCGGTCCGCGACATCGCAGCGCCGCAGCTCGACCCTGACCCCGGCGGCTTCGAGGCGGGCCGCGGCACCCGCGGCACCCGGCGTCTCCGTCCCGCGGCGGCCGGCCAGGACGACGCAGCCGACACCCCGTTGGGCGAGCCAGGCCGCCGATTCGAGGCCGAAGCCGGCGAGCCCGCCGGTGACCAGCCAGGTTTCGTCGCGGGCGAAGCGGCGGGGCTCGATCCGGCGGGGCGGCGCCTGCAGGCGAACCTTGGCATCGGCCATCGAGACCACGATCTTGCCGATCTGGCGGGCCTGTTGCAGGGTCCGGAAGGCTTCGACGACATGGTCGGCGCCGAACAGGCGATGCGGCAGGGGCACCAGCACGCCCGCGCGGAACAGGGCCATGACCTCGCCGAACAGGCGCGCCGCCAGGGCCGGCCGGGCGGTCAGCAGCTGGTCGGCATCGATGCCGAAATAGCTGATGTTGTCCTTGAACGGGCGCAGGCCGATCGGCGTGTTTTCGTAGAAGTCGCGCTTGCCCAGTTCGAGGAAGCGGCCGAACGGGCGCAGGATCCGGAGGTTGCGCCGGATCGCCTCGCCCGCCAGGGAATTCAGGACGACGTCGACCCCCTCGCCGCCCGTAATCGCCAGGATCTCGTCGGCGAAATCGAGGCTGCGCGAATCGAAGACGTGATCGGCCCCGAGCCATTCGACGAAGGCGCGTTTCTCGGCGCTGCCCACGGTGACGAAGATCTCGGCCCCGAGATGGCGGGCGAGCTGCATCGCGGCAATGCCGACGCCGCCGGCACCGCCGTGGATCAGGACCCTCTCGCCCGGCTGTACGTCGGCCAGGTGGACCAGGGCGTAATAGACCGTGAAGAAGGTGGTCGGCACCGTGGCGGCGGCCGCGAAGGACCATTCCGCCGGCTTGTGGGTGAGGGCGTCCGCCCGGGTCACCACGTGGCTGGCATAGCAGGAGGCACCGAAGCCCATCACCGCGTCGCCCGGAGCGAAGCCGGTCACGCCCTCGCCCACCCGGGTGACCACGCCGGCCATCTCGAGCCCCAGGCTGGCCCCGGCAAAGCCCTTTTCGACGGCCTCGTCGGGCAGCAGGCCCATCAGATACATGACGTCGCGGAAATTCATCCCCGTCGCGGCGACTGCCACTTCGACCATGCCGGGCGCCAGCGGCGCCGCTTCGGGCAGAGGCTCCCAGAGGAGGTTGCGGAGCTGGCCGGGGGTGTGGAAATTCAGCCGGAAGCGCGCCGCCGCCGCCGGCGGTGCCACGGTCGTGGCCGCGGCCCGGTCCATGCGCAGGGCGAAACGCCCTTCCGCCTCCAGCACGATCTCGCGCTCGCCGTCGGGCCAGAGCAGGTCGCGCGACAGCAGCGCAGCCCCTTCCGCCGCATCGACGCCCGGCGCCAGGTCGACCAGGGTACAGTCGAGGGTGTGGCTCTCGTTCATCACCACGCGCCCGAGGCCCCACAGGGCGCCTTGCAGCGGATCCGCGGCGAGACCGTCCCCGGCACCCTCCAGGGCACCGCCCCGCGTCACGACCCAGAGCCGCGGCGGCGTCGCCGCTTCGGCAGCGGCATTGGCGAGGTGGAAAAGGCCGATCAGCGGCTGCTCGTCGAACGCCTGCGCGAGTTCGGCACCCGCTGCCGCCGGCAGCCAGACGAGATGGCCTGGCGCCCCGAGTCCGGCCAGCGCCGCCTGCGCGGTGGCCGGAGAAGCGACAAAGCCGGTGTCCGGAACCAGGGTCACGGTCTGCCCCGCAGCAAGGAGCGCGCTCTGCAGGCCGGCAGCGAGATCCGCGGTCGCCGGCGCGTACACCAGTGCCCAGGCCGCGGCCGGCGGCGGCACCGGCCGCGCGATGGCGCCGTCGTCCGGCCGCCGGGCCAGGACGAGATAGGCACCGCCTTCTTCGGACTCCGCCTCGTGCCAGGCGTGCACCTCGGCAAATCCGGTGCGCGCCACCAGTTCGATCCAGGATTGGGCGGGACGCAGGCGCGACACCACTTCGCCGGCCGGCCCGAGATGCCACCAGTCGGATGTCAGCACCTGGGCCAGGTTGGCCGGCAGGTCCGGGCTCCGCTCGGCCAGCAGCAGCAGGCCGTCCGCCGCCACCATGGTCTGCAACCGGGAGAGTACCGCGGTCGGCGCCTCCAGCCGGTGCGCGCCCTGGCCGAAGACGATCACGTCGTAATGTGCCGGCAGGGCATCGTCCGCGCCGAGCGCCCCCGTCTCGACGTCGAGACGGGCGAGCGTGACCGGGGAACCCGCGGCCTGTTCGGCGGCGATCCGGGCCATGCCTTCGTCGTCGAGCCCGGCGACGACGTGGCAGACCCGGTCTTCCGGTAAGGCCGCCAGCGCGCCCGCGGCCAGCGCCCGCCCGCCCAGGGGCAGGATTTCGAGCACACGCAGGCGGCGGCCGCGCGGCCAGGCCGCCACGAGCCGGCCGATCAGCGCCTGTATCGCGGCGCGCACGCCGGCATAGGCGGGCGCTTCCTCGACCAGGATCTCGTCCTGATAGCCTGGAACCGGCAGCGTTGCGGAACCGTCGCCCGCGAGCAGGTCGGGCAGAGCACGGGCCAGGCGGCTGATCGTCATGACCTCGGGCAGATCGACCGGGTGGTGGCGGACCAGGGTCTGCCAGATCTCGGTGGCAGGCGGCAATTCGCCCAGGGCGACGCGGGGGGTTTCAGCGCCGTCGCGGCGCAGCATGGCTTCTTCCGCCAGGACCGAAGTCAGCCAGCACGCGGCCAGGCGGGTTTCGGCCGGCAGTTCCGCCGGCCGTTCCAGCGCCGCGGCGAGCCAGCCGGGCCGGCGCCGCTCGATCGCGTCCGCCGCCTCGGCGATCAGGGCGACGGCGAGGGCGTCGATCAACGGCCTGGCCTCGCCGTGATAGGCCTCGCGCTGCGGCGCGGCAGCGGTGGCCCAGGCGGCAAGCTCGGCCATGAGCGCCGCGGTATCGGGTAGCGGCGCGTCCATCTCCGCCGCGGGCAGGGGCGCCAGGCGGCGGCCGATCCGCCAGCTCGCGGTCGGGGCGACCGTGCCGGCATGTTCGATCGGTGCTGCACGGAAGCGGCAATCCGCCATGGTCGCGACCAGGGCGCCGCCGGCATCCAGCAGCTCGAAATCCGCCCGGGCCGAACGCCGGCTCTCGCCGGTGAAGAGGCGGGCGCGGAAGGCCGCCACCGGCGCCACCGCGTATTGCCGGAAACTGCCGATGCGGACCGGCAGGAAGGCGGTACGCTCGCCCTCGGCGATGCGCCCGGCGAAGAAGCAGACCAAGGCCTGGAAGCAGAGATCGGTGGCGGCCGGATGGAACAGATAGCCCTGCTCCGCCGCGCCGGCCTGGAAGCCCGGCACGATCGTCGCCTCGAGCCGGCTGCCGTCGGTGGCGACCCGCTCCAGCCCCCGGAAGGCCGGGCCGTAGTCGAGCCCGACCGCCTGGGTCAGGGCATGATGCTCGGCGCCCGAAAGCACGGTGGCAGCGGGGCCGGGCGCCTCGATCGCAGACCGCGGGGCCGGTGTCGCCGCCGACTTGGCCAAGCGCCCGGCGGCATGGACGGTCCAGGGGTCGTCGGTCAGGCGGCGGCGGCCCAGGATCTGGAAGGCGCCGTCGCGCGGGCCGATCACCAGCCGGGTCGAATAGCCCCGCTCGCCCTCGAAGACGATCGGATAGACGATATCGAGCCCCTCGATCTCCGCCGGCGCCCCCTCGAAGAATTCCCGCCCGGCGGCCAGCGCCATTTCGGCGAAGGCGGCCCCCGGCAGCACCGTGGCCTGGCCGACCTTGTGATCCGCGAGCCAAGGCAGTTTCGCGGGGTCGAGCACATTCTCCCAGCCGATGGCGATTTCCTTCAGGCGCCAGCCCAGCAGGGGATGCACCGGCTCGCGCCGCATCAGGCCGTAGCCCTCGCTGGTGGCCGGCATCCAGTGGCGTTCGCGCTGCCAGGGATAGGTCGGCAGGGCGACCGACGGCACGGCGGCGAGCTGCACGGCCGGGGGCGAGACGAGAAGGCGGAGGGCTGCCGCCGTCTTCTCGACCCGCTCCAGGCCGTCGTCGCCGCGCCGGAGCAGGGGGAACACGCGCCCACCGCCATGACCTTCGAGGCTCGTCGTAACGTAGCGCTGCAGGATCGCATGGGGCCCGATCTCGACGAACAGGCGGCAGCCCTGGTCCGCCATGGCCGCGACCGCCTGGCCGAAGCGCACCGGCAGGCGCACATTGTCCCACCAATAGGCGGGGCCGAGCCGGCTGCCGTCCAGCCCATCGCCGGTGACGGTCGAGAAATAGAGCGCGTCGCTCGCCGGCCCGGGGGCGAGACCGGCCAGATCCGCCACGAGATCGGCCTCGACCGGGTCCATGGCGGCACTGTGGAAGGCATAGTCGAGGTCGAGCACGCGGAAGAAGGTGCCCTGCGCCGAGACCGTGCGGCCGAGCGCTTCGAGCTGATCGAGCGGACCGGACAGGGTGACGTCGCGCGGGCTGTTGATGCCGGCGATCTCGACCCGGTCGTGGCCGCCCTTGGCGATCAGTTCCGCCGCAGCCTCGGCCGAGAGGGCGGCCGCCGCCATGCGGCCCTGGCCGCGGGTGCGCGCCTGGGCGGCGCTGCGCAGATGGATGACGCGGATCGCCTGGTCGAGGTCGAGGGCGCCCGAAGCCCAGGCCGCCGCCACTTCGCCCACACTATGGCCGGCGACGGCATGAACCTCGACCCCGGCTTCGCGCAGCATCCGGGTCAGCACGACCTGGAGCGCGAAGAGGGCGGGCTGTGCCACCGCGGTATCGTCGAAGCGCTGCGGGTCCGGATCGGCCAGCACCGCGCGCACCGAAAAGCCGACGACCGGCGCCATGCGCCGGTCGAGCTCGTCCAGGAGGGCGGTGAAACGCGGCGCCTCCTCGAGCAGGCGGAGCCCCATGCCGGGCCATTGCGAACCGTTGCCGGTATAGAGGAAGGCGATGCGGACCGGGTCTTCCGCCTTGACTGCCGTCTCGGTCACCACGCCGGCCGGCGTCTCACCGGCTGCGAAGGCTTCGAGGCCGGCGATCACCGTGCCGACATCGCCGACCGGAAAGGCCGCGAGCTGGTCCAATCGGTCGCGCCGGTAGAGCGCGGCGGCCGCCATCGCCGGCAATGCCTC
The DNA here is from genome assembly GCF_041650655.1 of Zavarzinia sp. Lineage (GTDB taxonomy): Bacteria > Pseudomonadota > Alphaproteobacteria > Zavarziniales > Zavarziniaceae > Zavarzinia. The sequence goes on along the minus strand of NZ_JBAZKR010000032.1, from coordinate 13,104 downwards.
GGGTTCCGCCTTGAGCTGTTCGGCATAGAGCCCGGCGAGGCTGCGCAGGGCCTGGGCCGAACGGGCCGACAGGACCAGGGCCGGCACGGCCGGCGGCTCGGGCGGCCGGCGCGCTGTGCTGCGGTATTCCTGCAGCAGGACATGGGCGTTGGCACCACCGAAGCCGAAGGAATTGACCCCCGCCACCAGGGCACTGCCGTCGTCCCGCGCAAGGCCGCGCGTCCGCGTCACGGCATCGAGCTGGAGGCCGGCGAAATCGATGTTGGGATTGGGCTTTTCGAGATGCAGGGTGGGCGGCACCTGGTGCTGGCGCAGCACCACGAGCGCCTTCATGAAGCCCGCCATGCCCGAGGCCGCCTCGAGATGGCCGAGGTTCGACTTGACCGAGCCGATCGGCAGCGGCCGGCCCTGGCGCCGCGCCTTGCCGTAGACGTCGCCGATAGCCTTGGCCTCGATCGGATCGCCCACCGGCGTCCCCGTGCCATGGGCTTCGACATAGTCGACATCGCCCGCATCGAGGCCGGAGCGGCGCAGCACGGAACGCATCAGCTCGGCCTGACCTTCCCAGCTCGGGATGGTGATGCCGGTCTTGCGGCTGCCGTCGGCATTGATGCCGCTGGCCAGGATGACACCATAAATGTTACAGCCCTCGGCCAGCGCGGCGTCGAGCGGCTTGAGCAGCAGGACGGCGCCACCCTCGGCCCGGACATAACCGTCGCCCTCGGCATCGAAGGGCCGGCACAGGCCGCTCGCCGAGAGCATCGAGGCTTTGGTGAAGCCCACGAAGGGATAGGGATGCAGCAGCATGTTGACGCCGCCGACCAGGGCGGTCGAGGCGGTGCCGGTGCGCAGCGTTTCACAAGCGTGGTGCAGGGCGACCAGCGACGACGAGCAGGCGGTATCGACCGCGACCGAGGGGCCGCGCAGGTCGTAGAAATAGGACAGGCGGTTGGCCGCGATGCTCAGCGTGCTGCCGGTCATCGAATGAGGGCCGATGGCCGAAAGGTCGTCCATCACCTGGACGCCATAGTCGAGCCCGGAAATGCCGACATAGACGGCGCAGTCGCTGCCCCGCAGGCGCGACGGCGGCAGCCCGGCATTCTCCATCGCTTCCCACGACAGTTCGAGCAGAAGCCGCTGCTGCGGATCCATCAGGGCTGCTTCGCGCGGCGAAATTCCGAAGAACCCGGCGTCGAAGCCACTCACATCGCCCAATGTTCCAGCCGCGAAGGTGATGCTGCGGCCCGGCTCGGAACGCCGCGGATGAACCAGAACGTCGGTCGCCCAGCGGTCGCGTCCCACCTCACCGACGACGCAACGACCAGAACGAAGAACCTCCCAGAATGCAACCTCGTCTTCAATTCTGCCAGGAAATCGAAGAGCAATACCTACGACCGCAATATCCGGCACTAATTTTTGCTTCACATACACCTCGGCTCAACTTCAAGAAACTGGGCTAAGCTTACTCTCGGAACAAACAATCTTATATTTGCGGCAAGATATCGTATCCGCCAGCCGGCAGGCAATCGCTTTTGGGAACTTCGCCGGCCCTCGCGAAATCATGGTAACACGGCGCCGCAGGCCCGCCGGGTGCGCTTCCCTTGCCAAATCAAGGCTCCCGGTCTATCAAGGTTTCGCCGTGGCGGGGCAGGCGGGGCGCCCAGGTCAGAAGGGCGAGAGCACAGGTGTGAGAACGCCTCGCAGACCGGCATACCGCGGATCGGACCCGCCGACTCACGCTGGCCTCGTCGGGAATCGGCCACGCGGCCCATGTCCGCGCGTGGGATGTCGTCAGTTGGGGGAGGTGGGGATCGGCCGATGCGTGGGACCCTGTTGAGCCTCCCGCCATGGCTGGACTTCCGCCGCGCCCTCCCGATCTCCCCCTCGCCTCTCCCGAATTCCGTCGATCTTCTGGGCGACGTCACTTGGTCGGCCGGCGAAGCGCTGCTCGCGCGTGCCGAGGCCGGCATGTCGCGGCTCGCGGCCGAGGGGCTGGCCGGCTGCTGGTGGGGTGCCGCGGCACCGGACGGGAATTTCGAGGCCCTGATGGTGATCGGGGCCGACGACGACCCCACCGAGGTGGCGGAGATGGTCGAGTCGGTGATCGACCACCAGCCCACGACCGCCCTGCTGCTCGTGCTGGTGGCGGCGCCCGCCAAGGCCGCGACGGAGCACCGTGGCGCTCTCGAATTGCTGCGCGCCCGGGGTGCCGTCGTCCTGCTGGGTGACCATGCCCCGCAAGGCCTGCTGGCGGCGGCGGCGCGCGTCCATGTCGTGGCCGACATGCTCGGCTTCATGGCGCTCATGGCCGGCCGGCAGGTAACCTGCCATGGTGGCCCTTTCTATGCCGGCTGGGGTCTGACGGACGACCGCATCCCCCGCCGCGGCAACCGCTCCCTGGCCGAAGTCTTCGCCGCCGAAGTGCTGCTGGCGACCGCCTATGCCGACCCCTACGACGGCACGCCGACCGGCTTCGAGGCATTCCTCGAGGTCGCCGCCCTGGCCCGCCGTCTCGACCGGGACAATCGCAAGGTGGCGGCCTTCATGGGCATGGCCTTCTGGAAGCGCGCCCGCATCGCGGAATTCTTCTGCTGCGGCGGACCGCCGGCGCCCTTTCTGGGCTCGACCGGGCGGGCCGTCTCGGTCGCAGCGGCGCGGGGCGGCGGCATCGCCGTCTGGGCATCGCGCGAGCCGGCGGATCTGGCACGCAAGGCGCGAGCGCAGGGCGTGCCGGTGATCCGGGTCGAGGACGGCTTCATCCGCTCCGCCGGGCTCGGGGCCGATTTCATCCCGCCCGCCTCGATCACCCTGGACAGCGACGGCCTCTATTTCGATCCCACACGGCCGAGCGGGCTCGAGCACATCCTCGACACGATCGAGCTCGACCCGGCCGAGCTGGCGCGCAGCCGGCATCTGATCGCCCTCCTGGTCGAGCGCAGCGTGACCAAATACGGCGCCGGGGGCCCGCCCTTCTGCGATCTGCCGGAAGGACGGCGCACCATCCTGGTTCCGGGCCAGGTCGAGGACGACCGCTCGGTTGTGCTCGGTGGCGCCGGCATCTATAGCAACATCGACCTGCTGCGCCGGGTCCGGGCCGACAATCCCGACGCCTTCATCGTCTACAAGCCGCATCCCGACGTCGACGCCGGACACCGGCCGGGCGCCGTCAGCGATGCCGAGGCGCTCCGCCTGGCCGACCGGCTGGTGCGCGGCGGCGCCATGGCGCAGCAGATCTCGGCCGTCGCCGAACTGCACTGCCTGACCTCCCTCGCAGGCTTCGAAGCCTTATTGCGCAACAAGAAGGTGACCACCTACGGCCACCCCTTCTATGCCGGCTGGGGCCTGACAGACGACCGCAACCCGCCGCCGCGCCGTGGCCGCCGCCTGAGCCTGGAACAACTGGTGGCGGGAACCCTGCTCCGTTATGCGCGTTATATCGATCCGTTGACCGGTCTGCCCTGCGGGCCCGAGACAGTAATCGCCCGGCTGGCCGACCCGGCGGCGAACCGACTCTCCGCCCTGGTGTGGTTCCGGCGCTGGCAGGGGCGGCTGACCCGTCCGTTCCGGCGCCTGTTCCGGCCTCGCCCCGAGCCCACCATCCCGTCGGACCTTTGATGACCGCCAAGCACTTCGTCTTCCTGCAGGGTATGCCGTCGCCGTTCTTCACGCGGATCGGCAACGACTTGGCGGCCCGCGGCCACCGGGTGACCGGGGTCAATCTCTGCTTCGGCGACTGGTATTTCTGGAAGGGTCCGGCGGCGATCAACTACCGCGGCACGCGGCGGGGCTGGCCCGCCTTCATCGGCCGCCTGTTCGAACGCGAAGGGGTGACCGACCTCGTCCTGCTGGGTGAGCAGCGGGCCTATCACAAGGTGGCGATCGCCGAAGCCAAGAAACGCGGCGTTCGAGTCACTGTGACCGACTTCGGCTATCTGCGGCCCGACTGGGTCACCCTCGAGGCCGACGGCATGGGGGGCAACTCCCTCTTCCCGCGCGACCTCGCGACCATCCGCCGTCTGGCGGAAGGCGCGCCGGTACCGAGGCCCGGCAGCCGCTTCGCCGACAGTTTCCGCACCATGGCGATCGGCGACCTGATCTACAGCTTCGGCAACATCCTGTTCGCCTGGGCCTTCCCCTTCTATCGCCGCTCGGACAAGCGGGCCAATCCCTTCGTCTATTTCCCCTTCATGGCGCGCCGCCTGATGACCACCAAGGCACGCCAGCGCGAGGCGGCCGAGCTGATGGCGCGCATGATCGCGGAAAAGCGGCGTTTCTTCTTCTTCCCGCTCCAGCTCGAGCATGATTTCCAGGTCGTCGCCTATTCACCCTTCGCCGACCTGCGCGAGCCGCTGCGCCGGGTGATCGCCTCCTTCGCCCGCCATGCGGCCGCCGACGATTGGCTGATGATCAAACCCCATCCCTGGGATCCCGGCCTGCGCAACTGGCGCAAGCTGACCCGGCGCTTCGCGGCCGAGCACGGCGTCGCCGACCGGGTCGCCTTCATCGACGGCGGCGTGCTGGGGGAGACCACCCGGGCCTCGGTCGGCATGGTCACGGTGAACAGCACCTCGGGCGTCACCGCGCTCGAAGTCGGGCGGCCGCTCAAGGTGCTCGGCCAGGCCGTCTACGACATTCCCGGCCTCGCCTTCCAAGGCAGCCTGGACGCCTTCTGGCAGAAGGCGACGCCGCCCGCGGCGGCCGACGTCCAGGCGTTTCTCGCGGCGATGGCGGCGACCATCCAGATCCGCGGTACCTTCTTCAGCGAACCGGGCCTCGGGGCCGCCACCAGGATCGCCGCCGAGCGGCTCGACGCCGGCCTCGTCGCCCAGCGGCTGATCGCCAAGGAAAGACCATGAACGTCGATCTCTACGACAGTATCGAGGCCATTCCGGCGGACCTGTGGGACGGCATTTCGCCGACCGCCTGGCGCACCCAGAGCCATGCCCTCTGGCGCGTGGTCGAACAGTCCGGACTGAACGATTTCGCCTATCGCTATGCGGTCCTGCGCGACGATGCGGGCACGGCGGTGGCCGCCGTCGCCTTCTACACGATCACCACCGACCTTGCGATCTTCGCGCCCGACTGGCTGCGCCGGCTGCTCGGCTGGATCCGCCGAGTGATGCCCGGCTTCCTCATGGTGCGGATGCTCGAATGCGGCACGCCGGTCACCCTGACCAGCCCGCCCTTCGTCATCGGCGACCGCCTGCCGGCGGAGCGGACGGTCACCGAGGTCGCCCGCTTCCTGCTGACGCTCGCCCGCAAGGAGCGCCATTTCCTGCTCGTGGTGCGCGATTTCGAGAGCAACGCCGATGGCCTGCGGCCCTATCTGAAGGCGCTCGGCTTCCATTTCGTGCGCAGCCTGCCGAACACCTATCTCGACATCGTCTGGCCGAGCTATGACGCCTATCTCGCCGCGATGAAGAGCTATTTCCGCAGCAAGGTGACAAAGCACATGCGCCGCAACGAGGAAGCGGGCGTACGCCATGTCCTGGTCGACGATTTCGACGACTTGGCGGAAACCCTGTGCCGGCAATGGATGGTGGTGCACACCCAGGCCAGCGAATTCCAGCGCGAAGTGCTGACCGAGACCTTCTACCGCCGCTTCTCGCGCGAACTCGGCGCCGATACCAAGGTGCTGCTGTTCTACCGCCGCGACGAACTGGTCGGCCACGCCCTGCTGCTGCGCGACCACGAATTGCTGCGCTGGATGTATTTCGGCCGCGAAGAGGCGGTCAACGACAGTCTCTACATCTACGTTGGCCAGACGGTGATCCGGACCGCGATCGAGATGGGCGCCAACAGCATCGAAATGGGCCTGACCACCTATCCGGTGAAACTGGACATGGGCGCCAGGGTCGAGCGCCTGGACCTCGGCCTTCGCGCGCCGTCCTGGATCATCAATCCCTTCGTCGGCATCGGCTACAGCGTGATGAACACCGTGCCCGAAATCGTGGCGCGCGACGTGTTCAAGAGCGGCGAGGCCGAGGCGAAGCGCAGCCGCCGCACCGAGGCCACCGTGCCCGCCGAAAAGGCACCCTCGTGAGGGCCGCGATATGAGTTTGGCGGCGGGCGGCGCCAGGGCCCTGGTCACCGGCGGCACCGGCTTCGTCGGCGGCCACCTGCTGAACCGCCTGACGGCGGAGGGCTGGTCGGTCCGGGCATTGGTACGCGATCCCGCCCGGCTCGGCCCGGCAGCGGCCGGAATCGAGGTGGTGACCGGCGACCTCGGAGACCTCGAAGCGCTGAAGCGGGCCGTCACCGGCTGCGAGGTGATCTTCCACTGTGCCGCCAATGTCGCGACCTGGGGCCGCTTGGCCGACTATATGGCGGTCAACCGGCAGGGCGTCGCCAATCTGGTCGATGCCGTCGCGGCCGCCGGGCCGCCGCTGCACCGGCTGGTGCACCTTTCGACCGTCGACGTCTACGGCTACCCGGTCGCCCCTTGCGACGAGACGGCCCCTCTCGACGGCGCCGGCTTTCCCTATGGCGAGAGCAAGCTCGCGGGCGAAATCCTGCTGCGCACGCGGGCGGCGACCCTGGGTCTGCCGGTCACCGTGCTGCGCCCGGCCAACATCATGGGGCCGCAGTCGCAATTCGTCGCCCGCATCGGCGCCGAATTGCGGAACGGCCTGATGCTCATGATCGACGGCGGGCGGGCCAATAGCGGCTTCACCGATGTCGACAACCTGCTGGACCTCATGCTCTGGGCCGCCGAGGCGGAGGCGGCGCGGGGCGAGTGTTTCAACGTCCGCGACCAGTGCGACGTCGATTGGGCCACCCTGCTGACCCGGCTGCGCAGCCTGATCGGCGGCCGCGGGCGGATCCTCGACCTGCCCTTCGCGGTGGCCGAGGCTTCGGCCCGCGCGCTCGAACTCGCCTATCGCCTGCGGCCCGGGCGGGAGCCCCTGCTGCACCGCCTGCTGGTCCGCATGTTCGGGCGCACCTGCGGCCATTCGGCGGAGAAGATCCGCCGCGCCAGCGGGCTGCGCGACCGGATCGATTTCGACGCGGCGATGGCACGCTCGGCCGCCTGGTTCAACGGGACGACACACTGACCCGGCTGGCCGGGCTCTTGTCCGTGGCCCTCGGCACGCCTACCTCCCCTTGACCGTCCGGCTCGTGGACGCGCACCGTAATTTTTCGGGTCGCTGCGGCGAACTTGTCTATGCACGCCGGGCCGGACCGGCGCGGTATGGAGAGATGCCATGAACGTTTGTACGATTCCCCAGGGCCGCGGGCTGAAGCCGGCGGAATTTCCCGATCCCGCCTTGGACATCGCGGCAGGTGCCGCCGAAGTGCAGGAAGCGGTACTGGCGGGCGGCTGCTTCTGGTGCACCGAGGCGGTCTATCGCGCGGTCGACGGCGTTCTCGAGGTCGCCCCGGGCTATGCCGGCGGCACGGCGGAGACGGCCGACTACCGCACCGTCTGCACCGGCTCGACCGACCACGCCGAGGTGATCCGCGTGCGCTTCGACCCGCGCCGCACCTCCTATGGCCGGCTGCTCAAGCTGTTCTTCTCGGTCGCGCACGACCCGACGCAGCTGAACCGCCAGGGCAACGACGTCGGCCGCCAGTACCGATCGGCCGTCTTCTATGCCGACGAGGCGCAGCGCCGGGCCGCGGCCGCCTATATCGAGCAGCTGACCCGGGCCGGCGCCTTCACGGCCCCCGTCGTGACCACGCTGGAGCCACTGAACGGCTTCTTCGAGGCCGAGGCCTATCACCACGACTATGCGGCGCGGAACCCGTACCAGCCCTATATCGCCCATGTGGCGCTGCCCAAGGTCGAAAAGCTGAAGGCTTACTTCCCTGGGCAGCTCAAGCAGGGCTGAGACTTACTGGACGCCGGCGGCGGCCTGGCCGCCGGCCCCCACCGCAACCGGCGGCAGCACGCCGGGCGACGCCTTGACGCCGGCATTGGCACCGGCGGCAACACCGGCACCACCCTGGGTCAGGCCCGAGGCGACAGTGCCGGCGGCGGCCTTCGCCGTGCCGACCCCGGCCCGGGCGGCATCCGTGGCCGCGCCGGTGGTACGATCGACGGCCGCGCCGGTTGCCGCCGTGGGATCCACCACGATGTCGGCATCAGCGGTACCGCTGCTGCCGGCAGCGCCGCCATTGGCGCCCAGGGCGGCAGTGCCGCCACTGGTCGAGGCACCGGCGCCGACCTGGGCCGAGGTCCCCGCGGGACCCTGGAGCTTGGCCTTGGCATCGAGTTCCTGCTGGCGGCGCAGGGCTTCGGCGGGATCAGCCGAAAGGCCGCCGCCGAGGCCGGCCCCGACGCCGAGCGGGCCACCGACCTGGCCGCTGCCCGACAGGCCGAGCGGCCCGGCATGGGCAGCGCCCGCCAAGACGAGGACCGGTACGCTGGCACTGAGAAGACCGATGAGGCTGTAGCGCAAGATGCACTCCCTGTGGAAGAGAGACCACGTGGGTCTCGAGCATGAAATGCGTCAGAGATGCTCAGTGTTCCCTGACGATCGCGCCCCCGGCTCCACTAACGGCGACAGTCGATCGCTCCGATGATTTGCGGCTGTGGACGGATTTACGCCACCGCCCGAAGCTGCACGAAGGTAAATACATGAAACGTGGGCGGAAGGATTGCCCTTCCGCCCTTATTCGAGCGGGCGAGGCCCCGGCTCAGGAACCGCCGAGCGCGGCGAGATCGCCGATCGGGGCCGGCGCGGCCGGCAGCGCATCGGTCAATCCGGTCGGATCGGCGAGCGCGGTCAGCCCATCGAGCGGCGAGGCGCCGGCACCGCCGGTGATCTGGCCGACCACATCCTGAACGGCACTGGCCGGATCGCCGGCAGGCAGGCCGGTCAGCGCCGGCAATCCACCCGGCGCGGGCAGGTCGCCACCCGCCGAACCAGCACCCAACAAGGTCTCTTCGAGCAGGGCGACGACACGGGTGACCGTCTCCAGCGTAGCGCCGGGCAGCATCACGACGCCGGCCAGCACAGCCGAAAGACCGCCCGGCAGCGGCGGCGCACCGGGCAGTGCGCCTGCCCCCGGCAGCGCCGAGGTGAGATCGGTCAGCGCCGAAGCATCCGGCAGGGACCCGCCACCCGGCAGCGCCGAGGCCAGATCGGTCAGCACCGAAGCATCCGGCAGGGACCCGCCACCCGGCAGCACCGAGGTCAGATCGGCCAGGGCCGAAGCATCCGGCAAGCTCCCGGCATCCGGCAAGCTCCCGGCACCCGGCAGGCTTCCAGCCCCCGGCAGCGACGGCAGCCCGCCCGAGGGCGACGGCAGGGCCGAGGTCAGGGCGTCCAGCCCGGGCAGACTATCGGCGCCCGGCAGCGAGAGCGAGCCCGTGACCGGCACCGGCAGGCTGCCCGTCCCTGGCAGCGACGGCATCCCACCCCCTGCCGACGGGAGGCCCGAGGCCAGCGAGCCGGGATCCGGCAGGCCGCTGCCGCCCGGCAGCGAAGGCGCCCCACTGCGGGCGCTGCTGATCGCGTCGCCGATCGCCTGGGCCGTAGCCCCCGCCTGGTCGGCGCCGAGACCGCCGGAGCCGAGGCCCGGCAATTCGTTGGCGAAGCTGCGGAACGGCAGATCGACGCCACCGCCGTTGGCCGGACCGCCGATATCGAGGCTGAAGGAGGCATCGCCGCTGGCCGAGGCGCCACTGCCCGCCGGGCCACTGGCCGACCCGCTCACCGAACCTTTGCCCGTGAGCGTGCCGAGGGTCTGGGCCAAGCCCATGACATCGCCCCCCAGGTGCACGCCGGCCCCGGCACTGCCGCCGCCGGCCGAACCGGCACTGCCGGACCCGCTGCCGCTGCCGCCGAGCGAGAGGCCGAGGGGCCCCGCCTGGGCGACCCCGGCGAGTGCGAGCAACGACGCGCCCGCCAGGAGAAGTCGAGCCGACTTCTTATAGATCTTGTTGTTCATTGAAGGCTCCCGATCGATAAGTGCCCTCCCCGGCACTTCACGATCAGAAAAGCCCGTTCTAGCTGACCAAAGGCTGACGGTCGGGCGGCGCAGCCCGACCATTTGCCCCGAATCCCGTCCTACGTGTCAGTCTGCGCCCTGAATGGCGGGATTTCGCCCTATTGCGCCCCCGCAGAAGCCCCGGGGCGGAGGAATTCTTCCGCTGCGATGGCAAAATTCAAGTTCTGCGTGTCGCGCAACATGAAAGTGGTGATGCCGATCAGGTTGCCGCGGGCGTCGAACAGGCCGCCACCGGAGGAGCCGGGCGAGATCGGCGCACTGGTCTGGACATATTGCTGGCCCTCGTGCCGGCGCTTGCCCGAGACCAGGCCCTCGCCCAGCGTCAAGTCGAGACCGGAAGGTGCGCCGATCGTATAGGCGCGCTCGCCCACGGCGACATCTGAATGGCTGCGGATCGAGACGAAGGTCGGCAGGTCCGGCTTGTCGACGCGGAGAATGCAGCGGTCGCCGTCGACGTCGCGGAGCTTCACCGTGACCGGGCGCAGGTCCGACATGTCGTCGCTCCGGAAGATGCCGAAGAATTCCTGGCCCTCCAGCACATGGCAATTGGTGAACAGGTGCTGGGCCGTGACCGCCACGGCCGAGCCCTGGCTGTAGCCATCCTCGAGATAGGGCTGGCCGTTCCGCATGGGGGCGGCGACCACCACCCAGACCGCGTCCTTCACCTTCTGGAAGACCCCGGCGGGATCGAGCGTCTGGGTCGCCACCGGCATGGGCAGGGTCGGCAGCGAGACCTGGTCGATGCCGCCGTCCGCCTGCGGCGGGCGCTGGGGCTGGGGGCGTTGATCGGGGCGCGACGGCGGCGCCCGCGGCTCGTCCGGGGTCGCTTCGGCGCTGTCGGAGCCGCCTTCGGTGCTGCCGACCTGGGCCTCGTTCTTGGCGTAGACGCCCATCTCGGCATCGGCGGGCGGCGCTTCGGGCGGGCCGAGGGGGTCCGGCACGTCGAATTCGCTCATGATCGCGGCGACCAGGCCCGCATTGCTGGCCGCGTCGGCGGTCGGATAGAAATAGGTGACGCCGACGATGCCGTTGACACGCCGCTCCACCCGGCCGGAATAGCGGGTGGCGCCGTCGGCCCCTTCGTAGGTGAAGCCGGTTGCGGTCTGTTGCGCCTGGGTCACCCGCTTCTGGCCGTCCTGCAGGCCGCGCACGGTATCGTAGAGGGTCTTGAACTGGGCATCGTTCATCGGATCGAGGATCTCGATCTCGAGCCGCCGGCTGCCATCGGCGCTGGACAGGATGCGGCCGCCGTTGTCGCCCGGTTTCGTCTTGGTCAGCAGCACGGCCGGGTAATCGACCCGGAAGCCCTTGTCCTGGTTGGTATAGGCGGTCCAGCCCACCTTGGCGCGGGCCGCCGCGGCACCGCGCAGGAGCTGCACGAACTGGTCGTCGGTGAGCTGGCCGGTGACGCGCGCGCCGATCGATTTCTGGAACGCCTTCACCGCGCTTGCGGTGGCACTGTCCATCTGGCCGCTGGCGATTCCGGTATAGAAGCCGGCCCAGATCAGGCTGAGCTGCAGAAGGCGGGGGTCGCGGCCCTGTGCGATATCGGTGAAACCGTTGCTGTCGTCGCCCTCGATCGAGCCGCCGGAGGCGGGCGGCGTCGCCGGCGCCTCGGGCCGCGGCCGCGAGGGCCTGAGCGAGCCCTTGGAATCGTCGGCCGAGACCGGCACGGCCCCGAAAGCCACGATGAACGCCGCCAGCGCGGCCGTCGCACGACGCAGATGAATTGCCATGAAAAGCGCCCGCTCCCATTCCCCCACGGCCGCCAGCCTAAGCGAAGCCCAGGCCGCGGCCAATCCCCGAGGGCGCCATTATCGCGCGATTCCGGACGCCCGGGTGTGATCCGCACCATTGTCTCGCATCCGCCAAGATGTTCGGCTAGTTTGCCGATCCGAAGGGTCCCCGCATTGGGGCGGTGCCGCCGCCCGGCGGTACCGGCGGGCGGCCCCAATCCGATCTCTATGCAGGACCCACGAGAGGGGAAATGATGAACAAGATTGTCCTTGGCGCCGTGACGGCCGTTGTGGTCGGCGTGGGGGCTGCCGCCGGCTGGTATTTCCTGGGCAAGGAGAGCGGTCCGGGTGTCATGACCACCGGCACCGCGCCTGCGCTCGATTGCAGCACGATAAAGGCCGATGTCGACGCCACCCTCGCCGCCCTGCCGCCCGAGCTGAAGGCGACCTATTCCGGCCTCGAGTGCAGCGCGCAGAAGTTGCTCTTCGCCGAGCTGCGTTTCGGTGTCCTGGGTGCCGGCGGCACCGAGGAAGGCGCCGTCAAGCTGAGCGCCGTGGTGCTCGACAATCCCTTCGCCGCCAATGCGAAGAAGATCTTCAACGCCGCCTCCTATCCCGCGGGCCAGGCGCCCTCGGCCGAGCGCCTGGCGCTCGCCGGCCATCTGACCGCGGCCAAAGTGACGATCGGGCCGGAAGCCGGCGGCGGCGTCTCCTTCGAGAATCTCGATATCGCCGATCTCGGCGCGCGCCAGTTCGCCAAGGCGCCACCGGCCACGCTGGCGGCGCTGGGCACCCTCGCCCCGGCCGATCTCGCAGACCTGCTGCAGGCCTTCTCCTTCTCGTCCTTCGGCTTCAAGAACGTGGCCGGCGGCCCGCAGGGCTCCGAACCCGTGCTGCACATCGCCTCGATCGTGCTCTCGGCCTTCGACGGTGCCAAGCTGGGCGGCCTCGACGTCACTTCGGTCTCGGCCAAGCCGGAAGCGGGTGCTGCGGGCGGCGTCACCATCGGCAGCCTGTCGCTGAAGGGGATCGGCGTCGCCGATCTCGCCACCCTGCTCTCCTCGGCCGGCGGCATGGCTTCGACCGATGCCGAGAGCGTCAAGCTGCTGCTGGCGATCAGCGCCGACCAGGCGACCTTGAAGGACTTCCAGGCCTCGGGCTTCGCCGGGCCGGACGATCAGGTGAAGCTCGCCACGGTCGACATCCAGGCGCTGAAGTCGCTCGCCTTCCAGAGCGTGACGGTGCAGGGCCTCGAAGGCTTCTCCAGCGAGGCGGACGTCGCCTTCAAGCTGGGCAAGTTCACGATCACCGGCGTCGACGTCGGCTCCGCCCTGCAGACCATGGCGGCCGGCGGCGACCCCGATTACTCGAAGCTGCGCATCGACGGCTACGAGATCTCGGATCTGTCGAT
>NZ_JBAZKR010000031.1:0-44817 GCF_041650655.1 Zavarzinia sp. | reverse complement strand
GCTGCTGGCGACATTGGTCGCCTCCATCGCCCTGTTCGGTGCCTTCGGCGCGGCGCTGCAATCGCTCGCCCCCTTCCTGGCCCTGGCCATCGCCTTCGTCACCGCGCCCGTGATCGCCTATGCCACCAAGGGCCGCTACTACATCGCACGCACGCCGCGCACCAATTGGCGGGCCAAGCCGGCGGTCTCCTGCGTCATCTGCGAACATGCCTTCGAGCCGGAGGACATGGCCTATTGCCCGGCCTACGAGGGCACCATCTGCTCGCTCTGCTGTTCGCTGGACGCCCGCTGTCACGACGGCTGCAAGGACAAGGCGCGCCTGCCCGACCAGATCCTGGCCCTGCTCGGCACCATCATGCCCGCGCGCCTGGTCGAGCGGCTGAATTCCAGGCTCGGCCATTTCGTCGCCGTGCAATCGCTGGCGGCGGGCGTGATCGGCCTCACCCTCTGGCTCGTCTATTACCAGAGCCGGCTGGAGAACGGCGCCCACGATCCGGCGCTTGCCAGCCTTCTGTGGTCGGTCTTCTTCATCCTCTTCATCATCACCGGCGTCGCCGCCTGGCTCTTCGTCCTGGCCCAGGAGAGCCGGCGCGTGGCGGAAGAGGAATCGGCCCGCCAGACCACCCTGCTCATGCAGGAAATCGAGGCCCACCAGGTGACCGACGCCAAGCTGCAGAAGGCCAAGGAAGCAGCCGAGGCAGCCAACCTGGCCAAGACGCGCTATGTCGTCGGCATTTCCCACGAGCTGCGCACGCCGCTCAACGCGATCTTCGGCTATGCCCAGCTCCTCGATCGCGACCCCGCCATGCCGGCGCACCGGCGCGATGCCGTCAAGGTGATCCGGCGCAGCGCCGAGCATCTGACCGGGCTGATCGAAGGCCTGCTGGACATCTCGAAGATCGAGGCGGGCCGCCTGCACCTGCACCGGGACGAGGTGAACCTCGACGAGTTCCTCGAACAGATCGTCGGCATGTTCCGCCTCCAGGCCCAGGCCAAGGGCATCGACTTCGTCTTCGAGAAGGCGGCGAGCCTGCCCCAGGTCGCCTTCACCGACGAGAAGCGGCTGCGCCAGATCCTGATCAACCTGCTGTCCAACGCGATCAAATTCACCCGCCAGGGCCAGGTCTCACTCCGCATCCGCTACCGCAACCCGGTCGCCGAAATCGAGGTGGAGGACACCGGCATCGGCATCCATGCCGACGACATCGGCCGCATCTTCGAACCCTTCGAGCGCGGCCGGCAGCCCAATGTCTTCGCGGCGCTGGGCACCGGCCTCGGCCTCACCATCACCAAGCTGCTGACCGAGATCATGGGCGGCGAGATTTCGGTCACCTCCAGCTTCGGCAAGGGCAGCCGCTTCAAGGTCCGCCTGCTGCTCTCGGCTTCCGGCAAACCAGCGGAAACCTCGGACCACGACCCCACCATCCACGGCTATCAGGGCGCGCCGCGCACCGTCCTGGTCGCCGACGACGAGACGGACCACCGCGACCTGATCCAGGATTCGCTGGGGCCGGTCGGCTTCACCGTGTTCGGCGCGCCGGACGGGGCGAGCTGCCTCGAACTCGCTGCGATCGCCAAGCCGGACCTCGTGCTGCTCGACCTCTCCATGCCGGACATGAGCGGCTGGGACGTGGCGAAGCACCTGCGCGAGGGGCCGGGACCGCATCCCAAGGTGATCATCGTCTCGGCCAATGCCAACGAATACAGGCCTGGCGGCGGGCCGGAGGATTGCCACGACGACTTCCTGATGAAACCCGTGCATCTGCGCCGCCTGTTCGAGACCATCGGCCGCGTGCTGAACCTGACCTGGACCCATGAGGAACCGGTGCCCGAGGCCACGGGCCTCAGCGGGCTCGATTTCGACCGCGCCGGCCTGCCGTCCACGCGCCACCTGCGCGAACTCCTGAAGCTCGGCGAGATCGGCTATGTCCGCGGCATCCAGTCGAAGCTCGACGAGATCGACCAGTCGCATCCCCAGGCCCTGGCCTTCACGACCGCCCTGCGGTCCATGGTGAGAGGATTTGCCCTCGATGAATACATGGACATCCTGCGCCGCCTATCGACCGGTGGAACCCATGACGGCCCGTGACATCGTCCTCGTCGTCGACGATTCCCCCGGCACCCTCGGCATGTTGACCGATGCGATCGAGGAGGCGGGACTGACCGTGCTGGTCGCCGTCGCCGGTACGGCCGCCCTTTCGCTGGTCGGCAAGATCACGCCGGACGTCATCCTGCTCGATGCCATCATGCCCGGCATGGACGGCTTCGAGACCTGCCGGCGCCTGAAGCAGATCCCGGCCATCGCCCATGTCCCGGTGATCTTCATGACCGGACTCTCCGAGACCGAGCATATCGTCAACGGCTTCGCCGCCGGCGGCGTCGACTATGTAACCAAGCCGATTTCGCCCGACGAGCTGGTGGCGCGGATCCGCGTCCATCTCGCCAACGCCCGCCTGACCCAGAGCGCCCGGGCCGCCCTGGACGCCACCGGCCGCTATCTCCTCGGTGTCGATCCCCAGGGTCGCGTGCTGTGGTCGACCCCGCAGGCGAGCCGCCTGCTCGACGCCATGGGGGCCGCCGCGCAACTGCCGGCCGATGCCACCCATTGGGTCGGTCAGCTCGGCACGGCGGAGGGGGGCCCGCCCCGCTTCGCGCCCGAAGCGGCACCGGGCCAGCGCCGCGTGCAATTCGGCTTCGTCGGCCGCACCGGGCCGTCCGAACTGCTGCTGCAGCTGGCCGAACTGGACCAGCCGGCCCAGGAAGCCGTGCTGCGCGACCGCCTGGGTCTCACCGGGCGGGAGGCGGAAGTGTTGATGTGGCTCGCCCGCGGCAAGTCCAACCGCGACATCGCCGAAATCCTGGGCCTGTCGCCGCGCACGGTGAACAAGCACCTGGAGACGATCTACGACAAGCTCGGCGTCGAGAACCGCACCGCCGCCGCCATGCTGGCCCTGCGTACCCTCGACGGCGACCGCCAGGGCTGACGCCGCCCTGCCGGCGGCGCGGGCGGCTGAAGCACTAGAACCTGTCGCGACCGTCGGCGACCAGCTTGGCGAGCAGGGGTGCCGGCTGCCACGGCTTGGTGCCGAAGCGGTCGTAATAGCCCTCGATCCCGGCCAGGACCTTGGCCAAGCCCTCCTGCTCGCCCCAGAACATGGGGCCGCCGCGATAGGCCGGGAAGCCATAGCCGTTCAGCCAGATCGTGTCGATGTCGGAGGCGCGGGCGGCGATGCCTTCGGCCAGGATGCGGGCGCCTTCGTTCACCATCATGAACATGCAGCGTTCCAAGATCTCGCGGTCGTCGATCGCGCGGGGTTCGATGCCCTGCGCGGCCCGATAGGCGGCGATCAGGGCCTCCGTCTCGGCATCGGGCAGCGGCGTCCGGCTGCCGGCCTCGTAGCGGTAGATGCCGGCCTTGGTCTTCTGGCCGTAGCGGCCCTTTTCGGCCAGCGCATCGAGCCAGTTGGGCACGTCGACATCCGGGTCCTGCGCCTTGCGGCGTTCCTCGCGGATGCGCCAGCCGACGTCGAGCCCGGCGAGGTCGGAGGTCGCAAAAGGTCCCATGGCAAAGCCGAAATCGGTCAGCACCTTGTCGACCTGCTGTGGCGTCGCCCCTTCGTTCACGCAGGCGATCGCCTCGCGGTTCCGCTGGTGCAGGATGCGGTTACCGACGAAGCCGTAGCAGACGCCGACCATGACGCCGACTTTGCCGATCCGGCGCGAGACCTCCATCACCGTCGCCTGCACGTCGGGCGCCGTCGCCTTACCCCGCACATTCTCGAGCAGCTTCATCACATTGGCCGGGCTGAAGAAATGCATCCCCACCACGTCCTGCGGCCGGGACGTGACCGCGGCGATCGCATCGATCGACAGGGTCGAGGTATTGGTGGCGAGCACGGCACCCGGCTTGCAGATGCGGTCGAGAGCCTGGAACACCTCGGTTTTCACCGCCATCGATTCGAACACCGCTTCGATCACCAGGTCGACGGCGGCGAGATCGCCGTAAGACAGGCTCGGCCGGATCAGGCCCATGCGCGCCTCGACTTCCTCGGCCGTCATGCGGCCCTTGGCGGCGGTGGCTTCGTAATTGGCGCGGATCAGGGCGATGCCGCGGTCCAGCGCCTCCTGCTTCATTTCGACCAGCGTGACCGGAATATCGGCATTGGCGAAACACATGGCGATGCCGCCGCCCATGGTGCCGGCGCCGATGACGCCGGCCGAGGCGACGGGGCGCGGCTTCACCTCGGGCGAGAGGCCGGCCACCTTGGCCGCCTCGCGCTGGGCGAAGAAGGCGTGGATCAGGCCGGCGCGCTGGGGCGAGGCCAGGCAGGACAGGAACAGCTCGCGTTCCTTGGCCAGCGCCTCGTCGAAGGGCAATCGCGTCGCCGCCTCGATCGCCTCGACGCAGCGCAGGGGCGAGAACAGGCCGCGCGCCTTCTTGGCGACCGCCTTGGCCGCCTCGGCGATCAGCACGGGATCGGCAGCGAGGGGCAGGTCGCGGGTGCGGCGCACGCCCGCCCCTTCGCCGGCCAGGCGGATGGCGGCGGCGACCACGTCGCCCTCGGCGATGCGGTCGACGATGCCGGCGGCTTCGGCCTTTTCGGCCGTCAGCGGATCGCCCGCGGTGATGATCTCGATCGCCCGGGCGACGCCGGTCAGGCGCGGCAGGCGCACGGTGCCCCCCGCCCCCGGCATGATGCCGAGCTTCACTTCGGGCAGGCCCAGACTGGCGAAAGGCCCGGCCACCCGGTGATGGCAGCCGAGCGCCAGTTCGAGCCCGCCGCCCAGCGCGGTACCGTTGATCGCCGCGATCACCGGCTTCGGCGACTGCTCGAAGGCATTGATCACCTCGGGCAGGGAGGGTGCCTGAGGCGGCTTGCCGAATTCGCGGATGTCCGCGCCGGCGGAGAAGGCCTTGCCCGAACCGGTCAACACGATGGCGTCGACCCCGGCGTCGGCCACGGCTTCGGCGAGGGTAGCGAGCAGGCCCGCGCGCACGGCCTGGCCGAGGGCGTTGACGGGCGGGCTGGCGATGGTGATCACCGCGACCCTGCCCTGCCGGGCATATTGCACAAGCTCGCTCATGGCCTCTCCTCTTGTTCGCTATGTCCATCCTGTGGCCGGACGGATTCGCGCGGGATTGTGCCTCGTTCCGAAATCGATGGCACCCCCTACAAGCGGCGCGCCTCCAGCCACGCGGTGACCAGATCGACCACCTCGGCCAGCTTGTCGGGACGGGCGATGTAATAGTGGTCGGCCTCGCGGATCCGGTGGATTTCCTTGTCCGTGCTGGCGAGTGCCCGGAACAGGCGGTCGGCGTGGGAGGGCGTGCAGGCGAGATCGGCCGTGTTCTCGATCACCAGCGCCGGACAGTTGACGCGGGCGGCGTTGCCGGTGCCGTCCGCTCGCGTCGCCTCCAGGCTCCATTGCGAAAGCCAGGAGCGCAGGGTGGTGAAACGGGCGAGCCCTGTGGGCCCGTCGTTCACCAGGCGGGGATCGCCCATGTAGCAGGTGCCCGCCGGCCGGTCCGACGGGTCCTGCGCCGGGTCGAGCCAGCGGACGTCGCACATCGTGCCCTGGACGACGAAGGCACGTTCGGCATTGGGCTGGCCAGACGCCGTCAGCTCGGCCAACGTCGCCCTGACGCGCGCCGTGATGCGCCGGTTGCGCGCCACCTGGGCGGCCCTGAAGCGGACGACGAACTCATCCTCATAGGGCGGCTTGGCCGGGCAGGCGGGATCATGGATGTTCAGGCCGGGATCGCGCACGAAGGGGCGGTCCTCGTCCAGGATCGAAGGGTCCATCCATTCCGTCAGGGTGACGGCGCGGGAGACATGGGCGGCGAGCAGCATGACGGCATCGGCCGGCGGCAGACCGGCGCCCAGGAGGTCGAGCGGGTCGCCCGCCGGGGTTTCGGTGATGGTCGGCGCCACCGCCTGGTCCTGGTAGAAGAGGGACAGGGAACCGCCGCCCGACCAGCCGCCGAGCGTCACCGTCTCATAGCCGAAGCGCGTCTTCAGGTCCTTGATGCAGGCGCCGAGGTCGAGGACGCATTTCTCCATGATCAGGGCGCTGTCGTTGCCGCGGTAGCGGGTGTTGCAATAGACGACATGCCGTCCCGCCCGCGCCAGGGCCGAGACCAGCGGCAGGAAGGCGCCGCCGCCCACCGGATGGCTGAACAGGATCACCTTTTTCGAGCTGTCGCCCGCCGGCCGGATGCGCATGCATTCGACGAAGACGAGGCCGCCCGGTCCGCCATAGACCTCCTTGATCGCCGATGGATCGACATGGACGAAGCCATAGGGCTCCCGCTCGATGCTCGCCAAGGTCCCCTCCCCCTTTTCGGTTTTTCGATTCAATAACCTGGAAAATTGACTTCGGAAACAGATTTACTGATTATCGAATCAGTTTTCGGGAGGGGCATCATGGCGGCGGCGGAAAAGCGGCTGAAGGGGGAGAACACGGCGGGGCGCATCCTGACCGCCGCGCTGGACCTGTTCTCGCGCTATGGCTTCGACCAGGTGACGATGACCGATGTCGGCCGCGCCGCCCGGGTCGCCCAATCGGCCGTGCATTATCATTTCGAGACCAAGGACCAGCTCTGGCGCGCCGCCCTCCTCTCGCTGAAGGACGGCTTCGTGGCCGAGGAGCGTATGATGCTGGCGGCCGGCAAGGATGCCGATCCGCTGGCCCAGCTCAAGCTCTCCATGCGCCTGTTCCTGCATATGTCGATGGAGGCACCGGCGCTCGGCCGCATCGTGATGATGGAAGGGATGATCGGCGGCCCGCGCCTCACCTGGATGGTGAAGGAACTGATGGCGCCCCGCTATGCCGCCCTGGTCGAGATCGCCCGGCGTGCCATCGCGGCGGGGCAATTGAAGCCCCATCCGCCGGAACAGCTCGTCATCATGCTCCACGCCGCGGCGGCCAGCTTTTTCACGCTGGCGCCCCTGATGCGCGAAGCCTTCGGCATCGACGTGGACGACCCGGCGCGGCGCACGGCGCAGGAAGCGCTGATCATGGACTCGGTCTTCGCCGGCATCACGACGAACAAGGGCTGAAGCCCGGCACCGCCAAGGGGGGAACCATGGCACGATTGAACGGCATCCATCACATCGCCGTGATGGCGGGCAACATCAAGCAGCACATCGAATTCTTCGCCGACGTGCTGGGCTGCCGGCTGGAAGCGATCTTTCCCATGCATGGCGTGCCCGGGGCGTTCCACGCCTTCCTGCATCTCAATGACCAGTGCCATTTCTCCCTGGTCGAGATCCCCGGCACGCGGGAGATCCCGATCGAACTGGGCCGCAGCCATGCCGGCAACGGCGCCCGGGCGAGCGCGCCGGGCACCATGCAGCACCTGGCCTTCCGCGTCGCCGACGAGACCGCCCTGCTCGCCTTCCGCGACCGTATCCGCCGCCGCGGCATCCCCGTGTTCGGGCCGATCGATCACGGCCTGTGCCGCTCGATCTATTTCGCCGGGCCTGATCAGCTCTCGCTCGAAATCGCGACCTCGGCGGCACCGATCGACCCGCGCGCCTGGATCGATCCCGTCACCCTGGCGGCGGCCGGCATCACGCCGGAGGAAGCGGCGCGTTACGCCGCCCCCGCGGACGAGGCCGGGTCCGGCGGCAGCGTGCCCCAGCCCGCCTATGATCCGGCCAAGCCCCACCAAGCCTTCCCCAAGGCGATGTACCAACAGATGCTGGCGATGAGCGACGAGGCGATCGCCGCCGCCGGTTCCCACCCCGAACCGCCGGTCGCCCCGTGAGCGCCGGGGAAACACTGCGCCGCCTGCTGGCCGGGCCGGAGATCCTGGTGGCGCCCGGCGTGTTCGACGGGCTCTCGGCCCGGATGGCGGCACGGGCCGGGGCCAAGGCGCTCTATATGACCGGCTTCGGTATCGCCGGCAGCCTGCTCGGCATGCCCGACATCGGCCTGGTCACGGCGACCGAGATGGCGGACCGGGTGCGCGCGCTGGCCGACGTGGCGGGCGACCTGCCGCTGATCGCCGATGGTGACAACGGCCACGGCGGCCCGCTGAACGCCGCGCGCCTGACCCGGCTCTACGAGGCCGGCGGGGCCGGCTGCATCCAGCTCGAAGACCAGGTGCTGCCCAAGCGTTGCGGCCATATGGCGGGCAAGGCGGTGGTGCCGGTCGCGGAAGCGGTGGCGCGGCTGCGCGCCGCCGTCTCGGCCCGGCGCGACCCCGCCTTCTGCATCATGGCGCGCACCGATGCCATCGCCACCGACGGGCTCGACGAGGCGCTGCGCCGGGCCGATGCCTATCTGGCCGCGGGCGCCGATCTTCTCTTCGTCGAAGCGCCGGAAACACCCGACCAGATGGCGGCGATCGCAGCGCGATTCCCGGGCGTGCCCCTGGTCGCCAACATGGTCGAGGACGGCAAAACGCCCTGGCTTCGCCCGCGCGATCTCGAGGGAATCGGCTTCAAGCTGGTGATCCAGCCGGTCTCGGCCCTGCTGGTCGCGGCGGCGGCGCTGGAAGATTGCTACGGCGTGCTGCTGGCCGAAGGGAAACTGCCGGACGCGTTCCGCCGATTCTCCTTCGGGGCCTATAACGCGGCCGTCGGCCTGACGTGAAAAGGCCCCGGAAACCGTTGGTTTCCAGGGCCTTTCAGATTGGTGCGGTCGAGAAGACTCGAACTTCCACGGGAGTTACCCCACAAGCACCTCAAGCTTGCGCGTCTACCATTCCGCCACGACCGCCCAGGGCAGGCGCGGGTGGTAGCAAATTCGGCGGGGGGTGGCAAGCCCTGTTTCGCCGCCGCCCTAGTCAGGCGCCGAAGTCAGATGCCGGAACCGTCGGCCTCCAGGTGGATGCCGCATTCCTTCTTCTCGCTGCCGGCCCAACGGCCGTCGCGGTATTCGCCGCCCGGGGCCACGCGGTCGGTGCAGGGCATGCAGCCGATCGACAGGTAACCATCCTCGACCAGCGGGTGGGCCGGCAGGTCGTAGGCCACGCGATAGGCATCCAGCGCCTCCGCGTCCCAGGAGATCAGGGGATTGATCTTCACCAGGCCCTTGGCCGATTCGATATTGGGCAGATCGGCGCGTTCCGCGGTCTGGAAGCGCTTCCGCCCGGTGATCCAGGCGTCGAAGCCGGCGAGCGCGCGATCGAGCGGCTCGACCTTGCGGAGCCTGCAGCAGGCATCCGGGTTCTCGCGCCACAGGACCCCGTCCGGATCACGCTCGGCGACCGCGGCCGGGTCCGGCTCGATGGTACGGACGTCGGTCAGGCCGAGCAGCTTGGTCAGGCGGTCACGGTAACGCAGCGTCTCGCCGAACAGCTTGTCGGTATCGATGAAGATCACCGGGATGTTGCGGTCGACCTTGGCCACCAGATGCAGCAGCACCGCCGATTCGGCCCCGAAGGAAGAGACCAGGGCGATGCGCCCCGGGAATTCCAGCCGGGTCATCACCTTGACCAGCCCCTCGCCTTCCAGCGAACCATAGAGATTGCGCAGGCCGATCGCCTGGTCGCGGGCCCATTGCCGGCGGTCGGCCGCCATCGCGTTCATGACAACCATTCCCTCTCATCCAGATAGGCATCCGATCGCCGGGAAATCTCGCCGGGCGACAGGCCCTCGGCGCGCCAGCGCAAGCGCGCCGCCGCCAGTTCTTCCAACCGGTCCTGCCATTCGGGGCCGAAGGCGGCTTCGAGGTGCCGCTTCAGCCGCCGGGCCAGGGCCGGGCTCTTGCCGCCGGTCGAGACGGCGATGGTGAGTTCGCCCCGCCGGACCAGCGCCGGCAGATGCACGTCACAGAGTTCGACCACATCCTCGACATTGACCAGCGCGCCCGCCGCATGGGCCGCTGCGGCGACCGCGGCGGCATCCGCGCGCGGCAAGCCTGCCGCGATCACCAGGGCAGTCCCCGCCAACGCCGCGGCATCCGGCAGGCCGTGCCGCAGCCGCTCGCCCGCCGCTGCGCGCAGGGCATCGCCCGGCTGCGGCGCGAAGACCAGGACTTCGGCGGCACCGGCGTCGTCGACCAGGGCCAGGCGCTTCGTCAAAGCGTCGCCCCCGCCGACCAGAACGACGCGAAGGCGAGAGAGATCGAGCGCCAGCGGCAGCATCGGAACCTCGGCACGAAAGTGCCCGTCGAAGAGATAGGGCGAAGGCCGCGCCCGACGGGGCACGACCTTCATAAGCATAGCTGAAATATGGCAATGGGCGAATTTAACGCAATAACAAAATTAAAAGAAATAAATTACAACAAATTTATGGTGATAAGGCCATGCCGCCGCTCAGCCGTGATGGATGTGGGAGATCGCCAGGGTGACCTCCTCGCCGCGCATGGTCAGATGCTTGGTCGACTGGGCCGGGAGCGGAATGCCCCGGTTGATACAGAAGAAGACCAGGGCGGCCGCCAGGGTGGTGGCATTGACCGGGAAAGGCACCGGGTCGTGCTCGCCGTCCGGTCGGACGTGCAGGGTGACCTCGATTTCCGGCTTGGTGGCGATATCGACCGAGAGCACGGCGCCCTTCGGAATCGGCAGTTTGCGGCGGATGTGGAAATCGCTGATGGCGGCGACAATCTCGGGCTTGGTGAAGGTGATCAGTCGTATTTCCGACGGCATCGCCGGTCCCCCCTGCTACGCTTCGCGCCGCAACCGGACTAGCGATTCTTGCCGAACAGAAGCTCCGTGACGGAGACCGCGATGTGCTCGCCGGAGACGACCACCTCGCCCTTGGCGATCGGCTTGCCGTTGGCCAGAATCAGAACCGATTGGTTCTCTTTGGTGTCGAGTTCGATGACGGCGCCGCGGCCCATCTTCAAAAGTTGATGGATGGGCATGGTGGACTGGCCCAGGACCACCGATATTTCAATGAAGACTTCTCCGACCGCCGACACGGGCGTGCCCTCCACGATTGACGTTCGCAGTCTGGCCGAACAGGCTTAGCAACAGGTTAATGGAATCCCGTCATGTCACACTCCGCAACGCCAGATCCCATCGAATGGGTGGTCGCCCCCGGCCTGACCGACTACCCCACCGCCCTCGCCGCCATGGAAGAACGGGTCGAGGCAATCCACGCGGGCCGTGCGCGCGAACGGATCTGGCTCGTGGAACATCCGCCCCTCTATACCGCCGGCACCAGTGCCGCCGAGGAGGAGCTTCTGGCCCCCGGCCGCTTCCCGGTCTATAGCGCCGGGCGTGGCGGACGCTTCACCTATCACGGGCCGGGGCAGCGGGTCGTCTATGTCATGCTGGACCTGACGCGCCACGGTCGCGACCTTCGCGCCTTCGTCTGCAAGCTCGAGAAATGGGTGATCGCGGCGCTCGCCCGTTTCAACGTGAAGGGCGAGATCCGGGACGGCCGGGTCGGCGTCTGGGTGACGCGAGGCGAAGGCCCCGGTGCACAGGAAGACAAGATCGCCGCGATCGGCGTCCGCGTGCGCCGCTGGGTGACCTATCACGGCCTCGCCCTCAACGTGGAACCTGACCTGTCGCACTTCGGCGGTATCGTGCCCTGCGGCATCGCCGATCACGGGGTCACCTCGCTGGTCGACCTGGGTCTGCCGGTCACCATGGAAGACGCCGACATGGCCCTGCTCGACACCTTCGAGGAAGTCTTCGGCCTGCCCCTCCTCCATATCGTCGAAGAGGCGGCCTGACGCCTCAGATGGTCGAACCGGCGACGCCCTCGACCAAATAATCCATGGCCCAGAGCGAGGGGTCGTAGAGGCCGAGGGTGGCCGGGATCACCAGCTTGCCCTTGTTGTCCTTGATCGGGCCGACATAGATGGGGGCACCGCCGGTCACCGCCGCGATCGCCTCCGTCGCCGCCTTGCGCGCCGCGTCCGAGGCGCCGGCGCCGAAGGCGGTGGAGGCGATCAGGCCCTTGTCGTAGCCGCCCTCCAGCAGATTGGGCGGGGTCTCGCCTTTCAGCATCATCTCGGCATAGGATTTGTAGACGGCGCCCCAGTTCAGCTCGGCGCCGGTGATGAAGCCGTTCGGCGCCAGCGGCGATTGGTCCGCATTGTGGCCGCAGGTCTTCACGCCGCGCCCCTCGGCCGTCTTGACCACCACTTTCGGGCTGTCGACATGGCAGGCGATCACGTCGCAGCCGGCATCGATCAGGGCATTGGTCGATTCCGCCTCGCGCACGGGCAGCGACCAGTCGCCCGTCATGATGAGCTGGACCGTAACCGCCGGGTTCACCTTGCGCGCCCCGATCGTGAAGGCGTTGATGTTGCGGAGCACGATCGAGAGCGGCTTCGCCGCGACGAAGCCTATCTTGTTCGCCTTGGTCGACAGGCCGGCGGCGATGCCGTTCACGTAATGGGCCTGCTCGATATAACCGAAGTAACCGCCGAGGTTCATCGGGTGCTTGTCCGCCGACCACAGGGTGGTCGGATGGCGGAACACCACGTCCGGGTATTTCTTGGCCATGTCGACCATGAACGGGTTGAAGTAGCCGAAGGAGGTGCCGAAGATCAGCTTCGCCCCTTCGAGTTCGATCATCGACTCGATCGTCTTCACCACATTCGCCGTCTCGGGGACGTTCTCTTCCTCGACCACGGTAACGCCGGGGATCGCCTTCATGGTGGCGGCGCCGACGGCATGGGCCTGGTTCCAGCCGAAATCATCCTTGGGCCCGACATAGATCATGCCGACGGTGAGGCCGTCCGCCGCCCGCCCGCGCCGCGGCAGCGCCGCCGCCAGGGCGGCACCCGAGGCTCCCGCGAGGAACCGGCGCCGATCGAGGATGAAATTCGCCATGCCCTGTCTCCGTCATACCGGCGCTTGCGCGCAATGCCCCGGACAATGAAACCCCAACGATCCCGGCGAGGCCCCGGGGCGCGGGCGATGGTTCAGCCCGTCCGCCCGACGCGGCACGCCGCCGTCCATTCGGCGAGCGAGGGCGTGCGCAGGTCGAACAGGTCGCGCGTCCGGGCGTAACCATGGCCGCCCATGCGGCCGACGGCGTCGAGGCCGCGCTGGTCGACGTGTTTGGTCACCGGATCGACCAGGCCGTCGCGCAGGAAGAGGCCCTTCACCTCGCCCAGCACGATCTCGCGGCTGCGGCCGAGTTCGAGGGTCAGGTGGCGGCGGCATTCGAAAGCGGCCGGCGCCTCGGCGATGCGCGGGCAGCCGACGTGGGTGCCGGGCAGCGCGGTCAGGCCGGCCATGGTGAGCTCGTCCACCTCCGGCGGGAAATCGACGGCGCAGATGTTCATCGCCTCGACCATTGCGTCGTCGACGATGTTGACCGTGAATTCCTCGGTCATGCGGATGTTGCGGGCGGTGTCCTTGAAGCTCATGTCGGCATGGTTCTCGACCCCGATCGCCAGGATGGGCGGATCGGCCGACAGGCTGTTGAAGAAGGAAAAGGGCGCGGCGTTCACCCGCCCGTCCGGCCCCCTGGTGGTGACCAGGGCGATCGGCCGCGGTACCACGGTGCCGATGATCAGCTTGTAGCGGTCGCGTGCCGAGAGCGCCGCGAAATCGAAATGGTGGTAGCCCCCGCTCATCGTTTGCCGCCCTTCTTGACGGCGCGCGGCCCGGCCTTGGCCCCCTCCGCCTCTGCTTCCGCCGCGCTGGCGTAGCGGCCGAGCAGGGCGGACAGCTTCGGCGCGTCCGCCGCCTCGGCCAGCAGGGCGCGGCTCTCGACCAGGGCGACATGGTGGTCCATCAGGTCGACCGCCCGTCCGGCGTCGCCGTCGCGCAGTGCTGCGATGATGTCACGGTGCTCGTTCACGGCGCAGTCCGACGAATGCGGCCTGCCGTAGAGCGCCAGGATGAGCGAGCAGCGCACCACGAGCTGGGTCACATAGTCGATCAGGGTGCGATTGCCGGTCAGTTCGGCGAGCAGGAGGTGGAATTCCCCGGCGAGGCGGATCGAGACCCGCTCGTCCCCCGCCGCCCGCGCCGCATCCTCGGCCCGGACATGGCCTTCCAGCCGGGCGCCGAACTCTGGCTTCCAGGCCTCCGCCACGAGGTGTACCGCCTCCCGTTCGAGGGCGCGGCGCACGCGGAAGATTTCGCGCGCTTCGGCCAGGCTCGGCCGGGCCACGGTCGCCGTGCGCTTGCCGCCGGTGTCGACCAGCCCGTCGGCCTTCAGGCGCGCCAGGGCCTGACGCACCAGGGTGCGGGAAATCGCGAAAGCCTCGCCGATCTCGTCTTCCGGCAGTTTGGTGCCGGGGGCGAGTTGCTGTTCGATGATCGCCTGGCGCATGGCGCGATAGGCGAGGTCGACGCGGGAAACCTGGGCGGGCATGACGGATCCTTGGATACGGTGACGGAAATTCTTGTATACGTAATTTTCTCCGTCAAATCCCTGTTGCGGCGCAAAACGCGAAGGGACTTTCGCATGAATCCGCGATTATCTGCGCCCCGGAACTGCCGATAGGCTGGCGTTATCGTGCTTTTGGACACAATATTTCACAATCACGTATACCTGGAGGATCTGCGGATGTCTGCCCCCCAAGACGCGCCGGCGCGCCGCGTCGTGCTGCGCCTGAACCAGCAGCAGTTGGAACTGATCGACCGCAGCCTGGGGCCCGCCGGGGTGGCCGACCGCGCCTCCCTGATCCGCCTGGCGCTGCGCGACTATGCCGCCCTGGCGCCGGAGGACCGGCGATGAGCGCGCGACGCCTGGTGTCGGATTTCGTGCTGGAGCCCGGCACGGGTAAGGCGATCGAATTGCTGAAGGGCCAGATCCTGCGGATCGAGCAGGTCGAAGGCCAACAATGCGTCGACTTCAACTGCTTCAACCTGCACGACTACAAGGAGTTCATGCACTGCGGGCGGACCCGCACGGTGCACGGCTTCCACCCCACGGCCGGCAGCTTCCTGTGGTCGGCGCCCCCGCGCGAGAACGCCATGCTCTATTTCCTGGCCGACAGCTACGGCCGGAACGACGTGCTGTTCCCGCGTTGCAGCGCCTTCCTCTACGAAAGCGCCTACGGCTTTCGCCATCACACCAACTGCCACGACATCCAGGCCGAGGCGCAGCGCGAATACGGCCTGACGCCGGACGACGTGCACGACAGCTTCAATTTCTTCATGTGTACCGAGGTGACGCGGGAAGGTTCCGCCACCATCACGCGCCAGGACACCAAGGCGGGCGATCACGTCGAGCTGCTGGCCCTGATGGATGTGCTGGCGGTGCCCAATGTCTGCGGCGCCGACATCATGCGGACCAGCAATTTCGCCCTGAAGCCGATCCGCATCCAGATCTTCGAGGCGGGCGCCGGGGATCTCGCCAAAGTGCCGCCCGTGCCGGTGCTGTTCAGCAACCGGACGCCGGCCCAGTTCCGCAACCCGGTGATCAAGGCGACAAGGGCGCTGACCCGCGATCCGGCCTATGTGGCGGAATTCACCAATGCGCCGATCCGGCTGGAGGAAGTCGCTGTGGACTTTACGGCCGAAGAGGCGGCGCTGCTCGATGCCGTGGCCCGGCGCGATCTCTATGGCGAGGACGACGGGGCGGCCCTGCGCGACATCCTGTTCTCCTGGTGGGAGACCCGCTTCCACCATGCCGCCAGCGGGGCGCCAGCGGTCGGCCGCGACTGAACGCTCAGTTCGCGGGCACCGGCTCGGTCGCGGTCTCGCTCGGGCGCAGGATGCGGTCGACGATGAGATGGCTGGCGGAAAGGGCGTGGGACCCGCCCGAGGTGTCGGGGGCGATCAGCACCCGCACGGTCTTGCCCCTGGCGCTCTCGGGCACCGGGGCCATGAAATTGTAGCTCTCGTAATTGGCGGCGGAGAGCGGAAAACGCACCCAGCCCCCGAAGCCGCCGTCGATCGACAGGGCCATGGCGAATTCCTTCGAGGGGCTATTGCGATCCGCCCGGGCCCAGACGGTGATGCGGGCGAGCCCGCCGGCCAGGCGGTTCACCACCTCGGGCGGCAGCTCGACCCAGGCGCCGGACGCGGCGCCCTCGCTATAGACCTGTGCCGGGCCGCGCAGGCTGACCGCCGCGCCCAATTCCTCGCGCACCGGGACGATCGCCGGACCGCTTTCGTTGGCATGGACCGGCCGCCGGCCCGGGTCATTCGGCTGCAGGGGAATGACCAGCAGCCGCTCCACCCCTTCGTTGGAGATTTCACCGGCCGGGCGCACCGACGCCGAGCCGGCCGTCGTGGCATGGGCTGCCGCCACGTGTTCGGTCGAGAGGTCGTAGCCGACGGCGCCGAGCACCGTCGCCAATGCGAGAACGCCGACCGCCCAGGTGAAGAAACGATACATCGAGATCCGCCGTGCCGAGGTAACTGTGTCGCAGTTCACCCCCATGCCGTCAACCCGCGGCGCCGGCCTGGGGTTCCCGCGTCCTGCGCATGGTAGGCCGGCGGCGTTAACACTTTCCTCTCGACGTCAGACCGTTTCGGTCTGGCGGAACCCCTCCGGCGGGACTTCGTCGGCCTCGGCGACCGCGACACCGCCGACGATCGAGGCGGGCGGCCCCTGGCGGCATTCGGCGATCAGCTCCTCCACCGCCGGCAGCGAGCCCCGGGCCAGGACCTCGACCGTACCGTCCAGCCGGTTGCGGACCCAGCCGTCGAGGCCGAGGCGGCGGGCGGCATTGGCGACGAAATGGCGGAAGCCCACGCCTTGGACCCTGCCGTGGACGATCAGGCGGACCGTTCTCATGCTGCCTCCGAAAGCAAAGAACCCCGGCGAGTCGCCTCGCCGGGGCCCGGAACGACACGGGATGAGCTTACTCGAATTCCAGGATGACCTGGTCGACCGAGAAGCTGTCGCCCTTCTTGCCCTTGACCTTGGCGACCTTGCCGTCGCGTTCGGCCTTCAGCACGTTTTCCATCTTCATGGCTTCGACCACGGCGAGCGTCTGGCCGGCCTTGACCTCTTCGCCCTCTTCCACATTGACCGAGACGATGAGCCCCGGCATCGGGCAGAGCAGGAATTTCGAAGTGTCCGGCGGCAGCTTCACCGGCATCAGGGCGGCCAGTTCGGCGGCGCGCGGGGTGCGCACGGTGGCGATCACCTCGCAGCCGCGGTGGAACAGCAGGAAGCCCTCGCCCCGGCGCTCGACCTGGACGATGACCGGCTTGCCGCCCACGGTACCGCGCAGGATGCGGGTACCCGGGTGCCAACCCGTCTTGATCGCCAGGACCTTGCCCTCGTAGGTGACGTCATAGCCGCCTTCGACGGTCTGCACGTCGACATTGCGGAGCTGATCGCCGACCTGGACGACATAGGCCTTGGCCAGCTTGCGGCCATGGTTGGGGATCTGGCCCGAGATCCTGGTCTCGCGCTCCTGCGTGCGGCGGTGCAGGGCGACCGCCGCCGCTGTCAGATTCTCGAGGGCGATCGCATCCAGCGTGTTGCCGGTGAAGCCGTTCGGGAATTCTTCCGCGATGAAGCCGGTGGTCAGGCGGCCGGCCCGGAAGCGCTCGTGACCGAGCACCGCCGAGACGAAGCTGATGTTGTGGCTGATGCCGCGGATGTAGAAGGCGTCCAGCGCGGCGCGCTGGGCGTCGATCGCCTGTTCGCGGGTCTGGGCATGGGTGCACAGTTTCGCGATCATCGGATCGTAGAACATCGAGATCTCGGCCCCGGCGAAGACGCCGGTGTCGTTGCGGATCACCGCCCCCTCGCCGTCAGGACCTTCGGCCGGCGGCTCGTAATAGGTGAGCCGGCCGATCGAGGGCAGGAAGCCGCGGGTCGGATCTTCCGCATAGACGCGGGACTCGATGGCCCAGCCGTTGATCTTCACGTCTTCCTGGCGGATCTTCAGCTTCTCGCCGTAGGCGACACGGATCATCTGCTCGACGAGGTCGATGCCGGTGATCAGTTCGGTCACCGGATGCTCGACCTGGAGACGGGTGTTCATCTCGAGGAAGTAGAAGTTCCGCTCGCCGTCGACGATGAATTCCACCGTGCCGGCGCTGTCGTAACCGACTTCCTTCGAAAGGGCGACGGCCTGTTCGCCCATCGCCTGGCGGGTCTTCTCGTCCAGGAAGGGGCTCGGGGCCTCCTCGATCACTTTCTGGTTACGGCGCTGGATCGAGCATTCGCGCTCGTTCACATAGATCACGTTGCCGTGCTTGTCGCCCAGCACCTGGATCTCGATGTGACGCGGCGAGGTCACGAATTTCTCGATGAAGACGCGGTCGTCGGCGAAGGAGGAACGCGCCTCGTTGGTCGCGGACTGGAAGCCCTCGCGGGTCTCCGCCTCGTTCCAGGCGATGCGCATGCCCTTGCCGCCGCCGCCGGCGGACGCCTTGATCATCACGGGATAGCCGATTTCGGACGCGATCTTCACCGCCTCGTCGGTATCCTTGATGACGCCCAGGTAACCAGGGACGGTGTTCACGCCGGCCGCGGCCGCGAGCTTCTTACTCTCGATCTTGTCGCCCATGGCGCCGATGGCGCGCACGTTCGGACCGATGAACTTGATGCCGTGCTTCTCGAGGGCGGCGCAGAAATCCGCCTTCTCGGAGAGGAAGCCATAGCCCGGGTGGACCGCTTCGGCACCGGTATCCAGGCAGGCCTTCACGATCCGATCGATGATCAGATAGGACTCGGCCGCCGGCGGGGCGCCGACATGGACCGCCTCGTCCGCCATCTCGACATGGAGCGCATCGGCGTCCGCATCGGAATAGACGGCGACGGTCTTGATGCCCATCTTGCGGGCGGTCTTGATGACGCGGCAGGCGATCTCGCCGCGGTTCGCGATCAGGATCTTCTTGAACATCGTAAGGTCACCAGCCGTCAGAGCGGAATGTTGTCGTGCTTCTTGGCGGGCGTCTGGATCTCCTTGTTGCGGAGCATCGCAAAGGCCCTCGAAACACGCCGACGGGTCGAATGCGGCATGACCACCTCGTCGATATAGCCGCGGTTGGCCGCCTTGAACGGGCTGGCGAAATTGGCGGCATATTCGGCGGTGCGTGCCGCGATCTTCTCGGCATCGCCGATTTCGTTCCGGAAGATGATCTCGACGGCGCCCTTGGCCCCCATCACCGCGATTTCCGCGGTCGGCCAGGCGTAGTTGACGTCGCCGCGCAGATGCTTGGACGACATGACGTCATAGGCGCCGCCATAGGCCTTGCGGGTGATCACGGTCACCTTCGGCACCGTCGCCTCGGCATAGGCGAAGAGGAGCTTGGCGCCGTGCTTGATGATGCCGCCGTATTCCTGCGCCGTGCCGGGCAGGAAGCCGGGGACGTCGACGAAGGTCAGGATCGGAATGTTGAAGGCGTCGCAGAAGCGGACGAAGCGGGCGGCCTTCCTCGACGAGTCGATGTCCAGGCAGCCGGCCAGCACCATCGGCTGGTTGGCGACGATGCCCACGGTCGAACCTTCGAGCCGGGCGAAGCCGGTGATGATGTTCTTGGCGAAGGCCGGCTGAACCTCGAAGAAATCGCCTTCGTCGACGATCTTCAGGATCAGTTCCTTCATGTCGTAGGGCTTGTTCGGATTGGCCGGGACCAGGGTGTCCAGGCTCGTCTCCATGCGCTCCGGATCGTCGAAGGTCGGCCGCACCGGCGGCTTTTCCTTGTTCGAGAGGGGCAGGAAGTCGAACAGGCGCCGGGTCTGGTAGAGCGCTTCGACGTCGTTCTCGAAGGCGTTGTCGGCGACCGAGGACTTGGCGGTATGGGTCACGGCACCGCCCAGTTCCTCCTGCGTCACGATTTCCTGGGTCACCGTCTTCACGACGTCCGGCCCCGTGACGAACATGTAGGAACTGTCCTTCACCATGAAGATGAAGTCGGTCATGGCGGGGGAATAGACGGCGCCACCGGCGCAGGGCCCCATGATGACCGAGATCTGCGGGATCACACCCGAGGCATCGACATTGCGCAGGAAGACGTCGGCATAACCGCCGAGGGAGGCGACGCCTTCCTGGATGCGGGCGCCGCCCGAGTCGTTCAGGCCGATCACGGGGGCGCCGACCTTCATCGCCATGTCCATGATCTTGCAGATCTTCTCGGCATGGGATTCGGACAGGGAGCCGCCGAACACGGTGAAGTCCTGCGAGAAGACGAAGACCTGGCGGCCGTTGATGGTGCCCCAGCCGGTGACCACGCCGTCGCCCGCCACCTTCTGCTCCGCCATGCCGAAATCGGCGCAGCGGTGCTCGACGAACATGTCGTATTCCTCGAAGGAGCCGGCGTCGAGCAGAAGCTCGATGCGTTCGCGGGCGGTCAGCTTGCCCTTGGCATGCTGGGCCTCGATACGCTTCGGGCCGCCGCCGAGGCGGGCCTCCTCACGCTTCTTCTCGAGCTGGCGGAGAATATGGTGCATCAGATCCCCCTAATGCCGTGCCGCTTCGGCGGGACGGTGCGGCAATAAGCCAATTATGCTTACCGCATACGCGAAAGACTGCGGTCTGTTATCACCATTCCGCGTCCCGTTCCAGTACGACGGAAGGGGGGGATGCGAGGGGGACCGATTTATGTCCCGAGCAGTGAGAGGAAACGGTGGGCATGGCCGAGGTCGGCCCGCATGTTGGCCGCCCGCGCCGCCGCCTCTTCGTCCGGCCCCCATTTCTCGATCTGGAAATCGTCGTCGATCCGGCTCGCCGCCCAGGCTTCCTCGAGCGCGAGTTCCCCTTCCGCCACCGCGAGCGCCAGCACCAGCGAGCCGAGCGTGCCGACCAGCGTGTGCAGCGCCGCCAGTTCCGGATCGCTCTTCGCCGCCAGCACCAGGCCCATGCGGACGACCGTGGTGTCCGCCTGGGCGATCGGCATCAGGCCTTGGGTGACGCGCAGTTCGACATCGAAGCGGCGCCGCAGCCACTCGACCCAAGGGTCCCAGGCCGCGGCTTGGCGGGCGATCAGTTCCTCCGGCTCGGTCGCGCGGTAGGAGACGAGATCGGTCCCGGCCCAGCCGGCCATTTCCGCCACCACCTCGTCGCGGAGATCCGCCACCCGGTCGACCGCCGTATTGGCGAAGCGGGTGAGCATCAGGTTCTCCGCCTTCACGTCCTTCGGCTGGGCGTTCCATTCGGCGGCGATCGCTTCGGCCAGCGCCAGGCTCGGCACCACCAGGGGACGCTTCAGGGGGGTGCGCATGGGCTTGCCATCCAGGGCGACGGTATAGGAGCCCTCGGCCGTCGGCAGGGCCGCGGCCGTCTTCCAGAAACGCTTCATTCGTCGAGATCCGCGAAAATGTCCTTGGCGGCATGTTCGGAAAAGCCGAGCAGGCGGAAACTCTCGGCCATATGGGCGGGCAGCGGCGCCGCCACCTGGAGCCGCCCGCCCGCCGGATGGGCGATGTCGATCGAGCGGGCATGGAGATGCAGCTTGCGGCTGACCCCGCCCGAGAGGAAGGCTTCCGCACCGCCGTATTTGCCGTCGCCCACGATCGGGGTGCCCAGGAAGGCGGCATGGGCACGGAGCTGATGGGTGCGGCCGGTCAGCGGGCGCATGGCCAGGAAGGCGACCTTGCCGCCCGCGTGCTCGGCCACGGCGTAATAGGTGACGGCGCGTTTCGCCTCGTCGTCCTCGCTCCGCTCCAGGACCGCGCGCATCTTCTCCTGGCCCTGGGGACCTTCCTTGGCCAGGGCGAGGTCGATCTTGCCGCGCGCCGGTTTCGGCATCCCGACCACCAGCGCCCAATAGGTCTTGGTCGCGTCGCGCGCCTTGAAGGCCTTGGCCAGGAAGGCCGCCGCCGCCCGGTTGCGCGCCAGCACGAGGACGCCGGACGTATCCTTGTCCAGCCGGTGGACCAGGCGCGGACGTTCCTCCGCGCCGAATTTCAAAGCGTCCAACGCCGCATCGAGATGGCCATCGTCGAGCCCGCTGCCGCCCTGCACGGCGAGGCCCGCCGGCTTGTTCAGGACGATCACCTCGGCGTCGCGGTGGATCACGGCCTTTTTCAGGACCTCGGCGATCTCATCCACCTTGCCGGAGGGCGGTTTGGGCGCCTTGGGCGCCGCTGCCGGCGCCTCGCCCAGGGGCGGCACGCGGATTTCGTCGCCCGTGTTGACCCGGTCGGAGGCCTTCACCCGGCCGCCGTTCACCCGGATCTGCCCGGTGCGCAACAACTTCTCGAGTTTTCCGTGGCCGAGGTCGGGGAAGTGGCGCTTGAACCAGCGGTCCAGCCGCATGTCCGCGTCCGCCGCCTCGACCTTGCGCAGGCTGACGCCGCTCATCTCTGTCTCCCGTCCGTCATGGGCGGAACCTAGCCGGGGCGCCCGTCCCTGGCAAGGAAGCGCCTCACGCGCCCATCACATGGCGGCCGAGCATGAGCCCGGCAACCAGGCCGGCCAGCGCCACCACGACCGAGACCGCGACATAGGTGACGGCGACCAGCCCCTCCCCCCGCGCCCACAGGGAATAGGCGTCGAGCGAGAAGGCCGAAAAGGTGGTGAAGCCGCCGAGAATGCCGGTCATCAGGAAGAGGCGCAGCGGGTCGTCGCCCGAGCGCTCGGCCAGCAGGGCGGCGAGCAGGCCCATGACGGCGCTACCGACCAGGTTGACGGCCAGGGTCCCGGCCGGAAAGCCGGCGCCGAACAGGACCTGCGCCAGGCGCGCGGTGCCGAGCCGGAGCATGGAACCGATGGCGCCCCCCAGGGCGACGAAGACATAGGACTGCAACGCCGGAACTCCTCACCGGGGGTGACCGGTTTGACGCTAGCGCGCTTTCCGCGCCGGGAAAACCGCGCGGGCCCCCGATTAGGGTTACCAGTTGTTCATGAATTGCCACCACAATCGGGCGAAAAAGAACAAATGCGGGAGGGGCTCTTGTCCATACAGCGTAAAATCGTGCTCGCTTTGGCCGCCTTCGGGCTGATTCCGGCGGCCGTGCTTTTCGTCATCTACCTCTTGGGCGAGGGCCAGTCGCGCGACGCCCTCTATGGCCGCTTCCACAATCTGGCAGACCAGATGGTCGACGCGGTCGACCGCACGCTCGCCGAACGCTATGGCGATGCCCAGGCCTTCGCGCTCAATACCGCCGCCCAGGACGCCGACAATTGGGGCGTGGCCGACATCGGCAATCCGCTGATCGAGGCGATGAACGGCTATGTCCGGAACTACGGCGTCTACGACCTGATGCTGCTGGTCGATACCGACGGCACGGTGATCGGGGTCAACACCAAGGACGCCACGGGCCAGAAGATCGACACGCTCGGCCTGCTGAACAAGAACTTCGCCGACCGGAGCTGGTTCAAGGCGCTGAGCGAGCGCCGCTTCCTCGAAGGCCGCGACGGCCTGACCGGCACCGTGGTCGAAGGCCCGGGCTTCGTGCCCGAGGTCGCGGCCGTGACCGGCGGCGACGGCTATGTCCTCACCTTCGCGGCATCGGTGATGCCGGCGGGCGGGCGCACCATCGCCTATTGGGTGAATTTCGCCAATCTCGGCTTCGTCGACGCCATGGTCGGCGAATTCCACAAGCATCTGGCCCAGGACGGCATGACCTCGGCCGAATTCACCATCCTCGACGGCAAGGGCACGGTGATCACCGACTATGCGACGGCACCGAACGGCGGCCCCTACGTCCGCGACACCGCCGTGGTCGGCCATCGCAACCTGGTCACCGAGGGCGATGCCGCCGCCCGCCGCGCCGCCGCGGGCGAGAGCGGCGCCGTGCTGGAGGACGCCGCCGCCGGCCCCGCCCGGGTCGTCGGCGTCGCCCGTTCGGAAGGCGCCAACCGTTTTCCCGGGCTCGGCTGGTCGGCGCTGGTCAGGGTCGACGCCGATCAGGTCTTCGCCGGGTTGGACGCGCTCCGCCTCGGCATGATCGTGACCGTCGGCCTTTCGGCCGTCGTCATCCTGGCCGCCGGCTTCTGGATCGGGCGCAGCCTGTCCGCCCCGGTCGACGCCATGGTCGCCGCCATGGGCCGGCTCGCCGCCGGTGACATGGCGGTCACCGTGCCCTCGCTCGACCGGCGCGACGAGATCGGCGCCATGGCGAAGGCGGTCGAAGTCTTCAAGCAGGCGGGGATCGACAACGCCCGCTTGGCCGCGGAGGCGGAACGGGCGCGCCGGGCCGCCGAAGCCGAGCGCGAACAGCGGCGCGAGGCCGACGCCAGGGCCGAGGCCGAACGCCACGCCCGCGAGGAAGCGGCGCGGCGGCAGAGCGAACAGCAACGCCGCCAGGACATGCAGTCGCTGGCCGAAGCCTTCGAGGCCACGGTGCAAGGCGTGGTCGACGCGGTGGCCGGTGCCGCCGCCCGCCTGCAGCGGGACGCGACCGGCATGAGCGCCACCGCCGACGGCAGCCGCGAGCAGGCCGGCATCGTCGCCGATGCCGCCGGCCAGGCGACCACCAATGTCCAGACCGTGGCGACCGCGGCCGAGCAATTGTCCGCCTCGGTGCAGGAGATCGCACGGCGCATCACCCAGTCGGCGGAAATCGCGGCCTCCGCCGTGCGCGAGGCCGAGGCGACCGACCGCACCATGCGGAGCCTCGCCAGTTCGGCCGAGGAAATCGACGAAGTGCTGCGCCTGATCACGGCGATCGCCAATCAGACCAACCTGCTGGCCCTGAACGCGACGATCGAGGCGGCCCGTGCCGGCGACGCCGGCAAGGGCTTCGCGGTCGTGGCTTCCGAAGTGAAGAATCTGGCGACCCAGACCGCCAGGGCGACCGACGAGATCGGCACCAAGATCCGCTCGATCCAGGAGCAGACGGAACAGGCGGTGACGGCGATCGGCGGCATCGGCCGCACCATCGCCTCGATCAACGACATCACCGCCGGCATCGCCGGTGCCGTCGAGCAGCAGGGGGCGGCCACCGCCGAGATCGCCCGCAATGTCGCCGAGGCGGCGGACGGCACCGCCCGCGTCTCGGGCACCATCGTCGAGGTCGAACGGGCGACCGGCGAGACCGGGCAACAAGCCGGCGGCGTGTTGGCCGCGGCCAACGACCTGAGCCGCCAGTCCGCCACGCTCGAACAGGAAGTGCGGCGCTTCATCGCCCGCGTCCGCGCCGCCTGACCCCGCTCAGACCGCGCCGGCTCAGAACAGGGCGCGGAAGCCGGCCGCGGCCGCGATGCCGAGCAGGATCACCGCGGTGAGCGGCAGGCGGAGCGAAGCGCCGACGACGACCAGGCCGGCCAGGGCATCGGCCGGCCCGTGCGTCAGCAGGAGCGGCGCCACGATGGCCGAGAGGATGGCGACCGGCATCGCCTCGAAGGCCCGGCCGAGCCGCCCGGTGGTGGCCAGGCGGGCCGGCAGCACCAGCCCGGCCAGGCGACAGGCGACGGTCGCCGCCGCCATGGCCAGGATCGCCAGCAGGGCGTCCGGACTCACGCTCATGATCCCCTCCCGGGCCCGAAGGCCGCCGCCGCCATGCCGGCCACCGCGCCGGCCATGATCGACCAGGCGCCGGGCAGCAGCAGGTGAACGAGGACGGCAGTGCCGGCACTGGCCGCCAGCGTGACCCCGAAACCCGGCCTGGCGCGGAAGCCCAGGATCAGGAAGACGAAGATCGCCAGGAAGGCGAAATCGAGGCCCAGGCTTTCGGGCTCGCGCAGCAGGCTGCCGGCGACCGCCCCCGCCATGGTGGCCAGAACCCAGGACAGGTAGAAGAAGACCACCATGCCGGCATAGAAGGCGGGCGTCAGCGGCTGTTTCGCTGCCCGCGCCTCGGCGAAAGCCCAGACCTCGTCGACCATGAAGAGCAGCGCCAGCGGGCGCAGCGCTTTGGGAAATCCCCCCAGGTGCCGGACCAGGGACAGGCTCATCAGGGCATGGCGCAGGTTGACCACCAGCGCCGTCAACCCCAGCAGCCACCAGACCGGCGGCGCACCCCAGATGTCGAGCGCCACGAATTGCGACGCCCCGGCGAAGACCAGGGCCGACATCAGCCCGATCTCCGCGACCGTGAGACCCTTGCCCTGCGACAGCGCGCCGAGCAGCAGGGCGAAGGGCACCGCCGCCAGGATGGCCGGCAAGGTGGTGAAGACTCCGGCCCGGAAATCGGCCCAGGCCGTCTGCGGCGATGGCGTCACGCGAAACCCCTGGTGCGAGGACGGGCGCCGACTGTGCCCGCTCCCATGCCCCCGGGTCTTGGACGAAAGTGACGGTCAGGCCCTTGCGCGCCGGTAGAAGCCGGGGGTGACGCCGATGCGGGCCTTGAAGGCGCGATTGAGGTGGCTCTGGTCGCAGAAGCCGCAGGCGAGCGCCGCTTCGGCCGGGGCGGTGCCGGCGGCGAGCAGGGCGCGGGCCGCCTTGACCCGCCGGTCGACCAGCAGGGCATGGGGCGTCAACCCGCATTCCCGGCGGAGCGCCCGGATCAGGCGGCTGCGCGGCAGGCCGGACACCGCGGCCAGGGTGGCGAGGTCGACAGCCTCGGCGAAATGGGCGTCGAGATAGGCGCGGGCGCGGGCCAGCGCCGCCGCTTCCCGCCCCGGGCTGCGGGCCAGCGCCGCCGCCACGCCCGCCCCGTTTTCGGCATGGCGGGCGATCACCTGGGCCATCACGCCCAGCATTTCCTGATCGAGCGCCATTCGGTCCGCCCCCGCCTCCGCCGCGGCATGGAGCCCAGCCAGGCGGGCGGCGAGCGCCGGGTCATGCACCTTGTTCACGGCGAAGCGGGGCGGTGCCGGGGCACGACCCGAAATCTCCCCCGCCACCTCGGCCATCACCGCGGGCGAGGGATAGGTCATGCGGTAGACATAGCCGCCCGGCCCCGGCGCGCCGTCGTGCACCACGCCGGGATCGATCAGCACAAGGTCGCCCGGCGCCGCACTGCCGGCGGCACGGCCGATGTGGAACAGCTCGCGTCCCGCCGTGATCGCGCCGATCACATAGTCGTCGTGGGTGTGGGGAACATAGGCATGGGTGTGGAAACGGGCGACCAGGCATTCGACCGCATCTGCCGCCGGCAGCGTGAAGAAGCGCGCCGCCTCCCCCGCCGCCAGTGGCTGGCCGAAGCGTTCCTCCGTCACCCTTGCTCCTGGCGCTTGCGGCGCAGGTCCGCCCAATGGTCCAGGCGGCGGCGGATCTCGTGTTCGAAGCCCTTGCCCTTGGGCGTGTAAAACTCCTGCCGTGGCATCGCCTCGGGGAAATAGTTCTGGCCGGAGAATTCGTCCGGCGCATTGTGGTCGTAGGCGTAACCGGCCGAATAGCCGAGTTCCTTCATGAGCTTGGTCGGCGCATTCAGGATGTGCTTGGGCGGCATCAGGCTGCCGGTCTCGCGCGCCGCCGCCTTGGCGCCGCTGAAGGCGGTGTAGGCGGCATTCGACTTGGGCGCCGTGGCCAGATAGATCACCGCGTTGGCGATCGCCAGTTCGCCTTCGGGGCTGCCCAGGAAATCGTAGGCGTCCTTGGCCGCATTGGCGACCACCAGGGCCTGGGGATCGGCGATGCCGATATCCTCGACCGCGAAACGGACCAGGCGGCGGGCGATATAGAGCGGTGCCTCGCCCCCGGCAAGCATACGTGCGAACCAATAGAGGGCGGCATCGACATCCGAGCCCCGCATCGACTTGTGCAGGGCCGAGATCAGGTTGTAGTGGCCTTCCTGCGCCTTGTCGTAGAGCGGCGCCCGGCGCTGCACGATCTCGGTCAAGCCCGGGATGTCCAGGGGCTCGTCCCCGGTCAAGGTCAGCAGTTCCTCGGCCAGGTTCAGGAGGTAGCGGCCGTCGCCGTCCGCCATCTCGAGCAGGGCCGCGCGCGCCTCCGCCGTCAGGGGCAGGCTGCGCCCCATCAGCGCCTCCGCCCGTCCGAGCAGGAGTTCGAGGGCATCCGCCTCCAACCGGTTCAGGACCAGGACCTGGGCCCGGGAGAGCAACGCGGCATTCAGCTCGAAGGAGGGATTTTCCGTGGTGGCGCCGACCAGCACCACCGTGCCGTCCTCGACATAAGGGAGGAAGCCGTCCTGCTGCGCCCGGTTGAAGCGGTGGATCTCGTCGACGAAGAGCAGCGTGCGGCGGCCCATCCGGCGCCGCTGGCGCGCGGCCTCGAACACTTTCTTGAGGTCGGCGACGCCCGAGAAGACGGCGGAGACCTGCTCGAAATCATAGCCGGCCGCCGCGGCCAGCAGGCGGGCGATGGTGGTCTTGCCGGTACCCGGCGGCCCCCACAGGATCAGCGAGGACAGGCGATGCGCCTTGATCATGCGGCCGAGCGGCCCGTCCGGCCCGACCAGATGATCCTGGCCCACGACGTCTTCGAGGCGCTGCGGGCGCAGGCGGTCGGCCAGCGGGCGGGCCGCGTCGTCCGCCGGAGCCTGGGCCGGCATCGCCGGCTTCGG
This sequence comes from Zavarzinia sp., assembly GCF_041650655.1. Lineage (GTDB taxonomy): Bacteria > Pseudomonadota > Alphaproteobacteria > Zavarziniales > Zavarziniaceae > Zavarzinia. The sequence continues at coordinate 16,678 of NZ_JBAZKR010000031.1, read as the reverse complement.
CCCCATCCCCGCCGCCTCGAAGAGGTCGCTCACCGTTTCCGCCTCAACGCGGCAGGACGGTGGAGATTTCCCTGCCGCCCCGCTCGATCGAAATGCGCCAGGCGCGCGAGGGCGCCGCGATGACGTCGGCCAGTTCCTTGGTCGAGGTGATCTCCACGTCGTTCAGTTTCAGGATGCGGTCGCCGACCTGGAAGCCGATGCGGTCGGCCGGTGCCCCGCTCGACACTTCTGTGATGATCACGCCGGAATCGCCGTAACTGCGGCCGATCTCCTCCGCCACCGCGGGCGAGAGATTGACCACCGTGGCACCGGCGAAGGGATTGCGCCCCTCGATCAGGCGCTGGTCGCGCGCCGGCTTCTCCGGCGGAGCCTCGAGCGCCGCGGTGAGGGTCAATTCCTGCCCCTTGCGCCAGACACCGAGACCGATGGTGCCGCCGATGTCGTGGGTCGCCAGGCGGAAGGAGAGCGCATCCTCGTCCTGCACCGGATGACCGTCGACCGAGAGGATGACGTCGCCCACCTTGATGCCGGCCCGCGTTGCCGGACCGTCCGGCACCAGGTTGTTGACCAGGACGCCGCGCGGCCGGTCGAGGCCGAGGCCGCCCGCGATGTCCTGGGTCACCGGCTGGCCGCTCGCGCCCAGCCAGGGCCGCACCACGCGTCCGCCGTTCCGGGCCGCCTGGATGACGCTGCGCACCATGGCCGAAGGAATCGCGAAGCCGATGCCGAGGGAACCGCCGTCGCGCGAATAGATCGAGGAATTGACGCCGACCAGCCGGCCCTTGAGGTCGATCAGGGCGCCGCCGGAATTGCCCGGGTTGATCGCCGCGTCGGTCTGGATGAAGAAGCGATAGTCGGAGACGCCGACCTGTGTGCGCGCCACCGCCGAGACGATGCCCTGGGTCACGGTCTGGCCGACGCCGAAGGGATTGCCGATGGCGAGCACGATGTCGCCCACTTCGACGCCGTCCGAGTCGGCCAGGGTCAGGGTCGGCAGCTGCTCCTTGCCGGGATCGATCTTCAGGATGGCGAGATCGGTCCGGGGGTCGGCGATCTGTACCTTGGCCTCGAACTCGCGGGCGTCGGAGAGCGCCACGGTGATCTCGTCCGCCCCTTCGATGACGTGATTATTGGTCACGATGGTGCCGTCGGCGCCGACGATGACACCGGAGCCGAGCGAGGATTCGACCCTTTCGCGCGGGATGCCGCGGCCCTGGTCGCCGAAGAAGCGGCGGAACAGCGGATCGTCCATCAGGGGATTGCGCACGGTCACCGTCTTCCGGGTGAAGACATTCACCACGGCCGGCGTCGCCTGCTTCACCACCGGCGCGAAACTGAGCTGCACCTGCTCCTGAGAGGACGGAACCGTCCGGATCTCTTCGGCATGGAGGCCGTGGGTCAGGGCCAGGCTGGCCAGGCAGGCGGCCGCGGCCGCGTTCAGCAATCTCTTCAACGGATCTTCCCCTGAACGAATGGAGCCCGGAGACGAAAAAGGGCAGCCCCGAGGGCTGCCCTGATTCCTAGCACCGACGCCGCCCGAGGGCAGCAGCGGAGATTACTCCCCGAAGATTACTCTTCGTCGCCGGCGACTTCCTGCACCGGGCCCGAATCCAGGCCCTTGGCGGTGACGTCGCGGTCCACGAGTTCGATCACGGCGAGAGCCGCGGCATCGCCACGCCGGAAGCCGGCCTTGAGCACGCGGGTATAGCCACCGGCGCGATTGGCGTAACGCGGGCCGACCACGTCGAACAGCTTGCCGACCACCGCCTCGTCATAGAGCTTCGAGAGCGCCTGACGGCGGGCGTGCAGGCCGCCCTGCTTGCCGAGGGTGATCAGCTTTTCCACGTAGGGCCGCAGCGCCTTGGCGCGGGGCAGCGTGGTGGTGATCTGTTCGTGCTTCAGCAACGACGCCGCCATGTTGGCGAACACGGCGCGGCGCTGCGAACTGTCCATGCCGAGCTTCACTCGGGCAACGCGATGACGCATGGGACCTCTCCCGTTCCTATCTCAAATGAGGGGGCTGCTGCCCTGCCTCAGAAATTGTTCTCTTCGAGGCGCTTCGCGAGCTCCTCGATGTTCTCCGGCGGCCAGTCCGGCACTTCCATGCCGAGGTGCAGGCCCATCTGCGCCAGAACTTCCTTGATCTCATTCAGCGACTTGCGGCCGAAGTTCGGGGTGCGGAGCATTTCCGCCTCGGACTTCTGGATCAGGTCGCCGATGTAGACGATGTTGTCGTTCTTCAAGCAATTGGCCGAACGGACCGAGAGTTCCAGCTCGTCGACCTTGCGCAGCAGATTGCGGTTGAACTTCGGCTCCAGCGGCATCGCCTCGCGCACTTCCTGGCGCGGCTCCTCGAAGGAGATGAAGCGCTGCAGCTGGTCCTGCAGGATGCGGGCGGCGATGGCGACGGCCCGGTCGGGTTCGATCGCACCATTGGTCTCGACCTGCATGATGAGCTTGTCGAGTTCGAGGTTCTGGCCCTCGCGGGTGTTCTCGACGCGATAGGCGACCTTGCGCACCGGGGAATAGAGGCTGTCGACCGGGATCAGGCCGATCGGCGCATCTTCCGGACGGTTGCGGTCGGCCGGGACATAGCCCTTGCCGTTCTGCACCGTGAATTCCATGTGAATCTTGGCGCCGTCGTCCAGCGTGCACAGCACGAGGTCGGGGTTCAGCACCTCGATGTCGCTCGGCACGGTGATCTGGCCGGCGGTCACTTCGCCCGGGCCCTGGGCCTTCAGGGTCATGCGGCGCGAGCCTTCGACATGCATACGAAGGGCGATCTGCTTGATGTTCAGGATGATGTCGGTGACATCCTCGCGGACGCCGGGGATCGAGGAGAATTCATGCAGCACGCCGTCGATCTTCACCGCCGTCACCGCCGCCCCCTGCAGCGAGGACAGCAGGACGCGACGCAGCGCATTGCCCAGCGTCAGGCCGAAGCCACGCTCCAGCGGCTGCGCGACCACGGTCGCAAAGCGGCGCGGGTCGTCCCCGGCCACGACTTCGATATCGGCCTTCTTGAGGTTCTTCCAGTTGTCCTGAATCACGACTTCGACCTCATCCTTGTCACCTGCGGTGCGGGCCCAATGCATCCGGATCATCCGCACCCAGGGAAATTGGGGAGCCCCTGGCCATCCCGACCGCGCAATAAGCCGCGGCACCATTGCCGGCGGAGGGTTGCCCCGCCGGCCTCAAATCATCAGACGCGGCGGCGCTTCGGCGGGCGGCAGCCGTTGTGCGGGATCGGCGTCACGTCGCGGATCGAGGTGATCTGGAAGCCGACCGCCTGCAGGGCGCGCAGCGCCGATTCGCGGCCCGAACCCGGACCCGTCACCTCGACCTCGAGGACACGCACGCCGTGTTCCTGGGCCTTGCGGCCGGCGTCTTCGGCAGCGACCTGAGCGGCGTAAGGGGTCGACTTGCGGCTGCCCTTGAAGCCCATGGTGCCGGCCGAGGACCAGGAAATGGCATTGCCCTGGGCATCGGTGATGGTGATCATCGTGTTGTTGAAGCTGGCGTTCACATGCGCCACGCCCGAGGTGATATTCTTGCGCTCGCGGCGCTTCACCCGTGCCTTTTCAACGGCCATCTCGTCTCTACCTTCCAAAGGACGCGTAACGCGCCCGCTGTTCCATGAGGGACGGGCGCGGACGCGCGCCCTTCACCCCGAATTACTTCTTCTTGCCGGCGATCGGCTTCGCCGGGCCCTTGCGGGTCCGCGCATTGGTATGGGTGCGCTGGCCGCGCACCGGCAGGCCGCGACGGTGCCGCAGGCCGCGATAGCAGCCGAGGTCCATCAGGCGCTTGATGTTCATCGCGACTTCGCGGCGCAGATCGCCTTCGACGATATAGTCGCGGTCGATCACTTCGCGGATCGACGACACCTCGGCTTCGGAGAGCTGGCTCACCCGCTTGCCGTCGGCGATGCCGACCTTGGCCACGATCTCTTTGGCCTTCAGGGGGCCGATGCCGTGAATATAGGTCAACGCGATCTCGACCCGCTTGTTGGTCGGGATGTTGACGCCTGCGATACGAGCCACCGCTAACCTCTTCGTGACATTCTGTGCATCGGTCACCCGATGCGTTGAAACAAAAGCCGGAACGCCGCCCCGAACCCACCACACATCGGCGTCGCGCAAGCAACAAGCGCGCCGCAGAGCAGGCCCTGCCGACGAGAAGGGCGGATTATATGAGTCGGCAGGACCATGTCAATCATGGAGCGTGGATTACGCCCCGAATCCGAGGACAACCTCGATCTGGCCCGTCACCTCGTCGATCGGCGCCATGCCGTCGACTTGGCCGAGCACGCCCTTGGCCTTGTAATAGGGTAGCAGGGGCGCGGTCTGGGCGTGGAAGGCGACCAGCCGGCTGCGCACGGTTTCCGCATTGTCGTCGGCCCGCCGCTTGAATTCGGTCGAACCGCAGATGTCGCAGACGCCCGGCACCTTGGGCTGCTGGAACTTGTCGTGATAGCCTGCGTTGCATTTGGCGCAGGTGTAGCGGCCCGAAACGCGCTCCACCAGGATGTCGTCGTCGACCTTCATGTCGATCACATGGTCGAGCTTCATGCCCCGCTCGGCCAGCATCTTGTCCAGCGCCTCGGCCTGGGCGACCGTGCGCGGGAAACCGTCCAGGATGAAGCCGCTCTTGCAGTCGTCCTGGGCGATACGGTCGGCGATGATGCCGACCACGATCTCGTCGGAGACAAGCTGGCCGGCCTCCATCACCGCCTTGGCCCGCTTGCCCACTTCGGTGCCGGCGGCCACGGCGGCGCGCAGCATGTCACCCGTCGAGAGCTGCACCAGGCCATGGGCCCGCTCCAGCCGTTGCGCCTGCGTACCCTTGCCCGCGCCCGGCGGTCCCAGAAGAATGAGATTCATTTCCCCCTGCCCTTCAATTTCGACTTGCGGATCAGGCCCTCGTACTGGTGCGCCAGAAGGTGGCTCTGGATCTGGGCGACGGTGTCCATGGTGACACTCACCACGATCAGCAGCGAGGTGCCGCCGAAGTAGAACGGCACCGAATATTGGGTGATGAGAATCTCCGGCAGGATGCAGACGGCCGCCAGATACGCGGCCCCCACCACCGTCAGCCGCGTCAGAATATGGTCCAGGTGGTCGGCCGTGCGCTTGCCCGGCTTGATCCCCGGAATGAAACCACCGTACTTCCGCAGGTTCTCCGACGTTTCCTGCGGATTGAAGACGATCGCCGTGTAGAAGAAGCTGAAGAAGACGATGCCAGCTATATAAAACGCCATATAGAGCGGCTGGCCATGCGCCAAAAGTCGGGTGACCGTCTGCAGCCACTCCGGCCCGCCCGAACCCGCGAAATTGGCCACGGTGATCGGCAGCAGTAACAACGACGAGGCGAAGATCGGGGGAATCACGCCGGCCGTGTTGAGCTTCAGCGGCATGTGCGAGCTCTCGCCGCCGAACACCTTGTTGCCGACCTGGCGCTTGGGATACTGCACCAGGATCCGGCGCTGGGCCCGCTCGAAGAAGACGATGAAGGCGACGACGGCCACGATCAGCACCAGGATCATGATGATCACGAAGGCCGAGATAGCGCCGGTGCGGCCGAGTTCGAGGGTACGACCGAGCGCATTCGGCAGCGCCGCCACGATACCCGAGAAAATGATCAGCGAAATGCCGTTGCCGACACCGCGCGAGGTGATCTGCTCGCCCAGCCACATCAGGAAGACGGTGCCGCCGGTCAGCGTGATCATCGCCTCGATGCGGAAGCCGAGGCCGGGATCGATCACCGCCCCGCGCCCGTTGGCGCTCATGCTCTCGAGCCCGACCGAAATGCCGTAGGCCTGGACCAGGGCGAGGAAAACCGTGCCGTAGCGGGTGTATTGATTGAGCTTCTTGCGGCCGGCCTCGCCTTCCTTTTTCAGGGTTTCCATCGAGGGCGAGACCGAAGTCAGCAGCTGCACGATGATCGAGGCCGTGATGTAGGGCATGATGTTCAGCGCGAAGATGGTCATGCGGCTGAGCGCACCACCCGCGAAGACGTCGAACATGCCGAGGATGCCGCCCTGGTTCTGGGCGAAGATCGCGGCCAATGCCGCGGGGTCGACGCCCGGAATCGGGATGTAGGTCCCGAGGCGGTAGACGATCAGGGCGCCCAGGGTGAACCAGATCCGGCGCTTCAGTTCGGTGGCTTTGGAGAACGAGCTCCAGGACAGGTTCGCTGCGAGCTGTTCGGCGGCGGATGCCATCGCAGTTCTCCTCGGGGATCGCCGGCGGCACGCGACGCGGCCGGCCCCGACATCGGGGTGACGTTACGTGTTCACAACAGGCGAAAACCCACGCGCCGGGGATCGCCTCACCCTATATGGGGGCGATCCCGGCGCGCGGGAGAGATTCGTCAGCCGCGGGCCGCTTCGCGCGCTTCGCGCTTGGCGATCTGGGCCTTGCGGCGTTCGGTCTTCTTGCCTTCCTTGCGCGGCACTTCGCGCTTCGGAATGATCACGACCTTGCCCCCCAGCGCCTCGACCGCGGCGACGGCGGTCTCGGAAGCCGCGTCGACCTCGATGGTCAGCGCGACTTCGAGCTTGCCGTCGGCCAGCAGGCGGACGGGCATCCCGCGACGAAGGCCCAGCACACCGGTCTCCTCCAGCGCCGCCGCATTCACGGTGGCGCCGGCGGCGATGCGGCCGGCCTCGACGGCGGCCTGGATCTTGCCCAGGTTGACCGGCAGATATTCCGTGCGGAACAGGTTCTTGAACCCGCCCTTCGGCAGCCGGCGATGGATCGGCATCTGGCCGCCTTCGAAGCCCTTGATGGCCACGCCGGAGCGCGCCTTCTGGCCCTTCACGCCCTTGCCGGAGGTCTTGCCCTTGCCCGAGCCGATGCCACGGCCGACGCGCATGCGCGCCGGGCGGGAGCCGGGATTGTCGGCGATCTCAGTCAGTTTCATATCGACATCCTCACGCTTCGCGTGGTTTCGGACGGCCTCACTCGGCCGGCTCGACCTTCACGAGGTGCTTGACCTTTTCGATCATGCCGCGGGTCGAGGGAGTATCCTCGACGACCGAGACACGGTGGAGCTTGTTCAGGCCCAGACCCACCAGGTGGGCCTCCTGGACCTTGGGGCGCCGGGCCGGGCTCTTCACCTGGGTCAGCTTGACTTTGCTCATCGTCCGTTACTCCGCCTGAGCCGCTTCGCCGCCCTCGGCTTCACCACCGCGACGGTTCTGGCCGACCAGGTCGGCCACGCGCTTGCCGCGCTTGGCCGCCACGGAACGAGGCGACAGGCTGTTCTGCAGGGCGTCGAACGTCGCGCGCACCATGTTGTGCGGGTTCGAGGAACCCAGCGACTTGGTGACGACGTCATGGACGCCCAGGGTCTCGAATACCGCGCGCATCGGGCCGCCGGCGATGATGCCGGTGCCCGGAGGGGCGGCGCGCAGCACCACGCGACCGGCGCCATGACGGCCCTCGATGTCGTGATGCAGGGTGCGGCCTTCGCGGAGGTGCACGCGGATCATCTTGCGCTTGGCGGCTTCCGTCGCCTTGCGGATCGCTTCCGGAACCTCGCGGGCCTTGCCGTGGCCGAAGCCGACCCGGCCCTTGCGGTCACCGACGACCACCAGGGCCGCGAAACCGAAACGCCGACCGCCCTTCACCACTTTGGCGACGCGGTTGATGTGCACCAGCTTGTCGACCAGTTCGTCCTGCTGGCGCTCGCCGTCGTGTTGACGTGCCATGTCCTATGTCCTTTCCAGCAGGCTCAGAACTCGAGGCCGCCCTCGCGGGCACCCTCGGCCAGCGCCTTGACGCGACCATGATAGAGATAGCCGCCACGGTCGAAGACCACGGCCTCGATCCCCGCTTCCTTGGCGCGCTTGGCGACCAGCAGGCCGACGGCCTTGGCGGCATCGACGTCCGCACCGGTCTTGAGCGAGCCCTTCAGCTCCTTGTCGATCGTCGACGCTGCGGCGACCGTCCGGCCGGCCACGTCGTCGATGATCTGGGCGTAGATATGCTGCGAAGAGCGGAACACGCTGAGGCGCGGCCGACCATTCGCCAGTTTGCGCAGGCGGATGCGGGTCCGTTCCTTGCGGCGGGAGAAGGTGTCCTTGATCGCCATGGCCATTACTTCTTCTTGCCTTCCTTACGGAAGATCGTCTCGGTCGAGTATTTGATGCCCTTGCCCTTGTAGGGCTCCGGCCGGCGCCAGTCGCGGATTTCCGCGGCGAACTGACCGACCTTCTGGGCGTCGATACCGGAGATGGCGATCAGGGTGGGCTTCTCGCACTTGACGTCGATGCCTTCCGGGATCGGCATCACGACGTCATGCGAATAGCCGAGGTTGAGCTGCAGGTTCCTGCCCTGGACCGCGGCGCGGTAACCCACGCCGTTGATCTCGAGGTCGGTCCGGAAGCCCTGGGTGACGCCCTTGATCATGTTGTTGACCAGGGTGCGCGACATGCCCCAACGCTCGCGGGCACGCTTCTCCGCGGAACGCGGGGTCAGCGCCACGGCGTTGTTCTCGAGCTTCACCTCGATGTCGTCGACGACGACGATCGAGAGCTGGCCCTTGGCGCCCTTCACCGCGACGGTCTGGCCGTCGACGGTGACGGTCACGCCCGCCGGAACCTGAACCGGTTTCTTGCCGATACGCGACATGTTCTCTCCTCCTGGATCAGAACACGCGGCACAGCACTTCGCCGCCAACATTGGCAGCGCGTGCGGCGGCGTCGGACATCCCACCGCGCGGCGTCGACAGGATCTGGATGCCGAGCCCGTTGCGGAAGCTCGGAAGATCCTTGATCGACGAATAGACGCGGCGACCGGGACGGGAAACGCGGTCGATCGACTGGATGACCGGAAGCCCCTCGTGGTATTTCAGTTCGATTTCGATTTCAGCGGAGCCGTTCTCGGTGACGGCCTGGGTGTAACCGCGGATATAACCCTCGGTGACCAGGACGTCGAGAACGCGCGCACGCAGTTTCGACGCGGGGGAACGCACAGTCGCCTTGGCGGCGGCCTGGCCGTTACGGATGCGCGTCAGCATATCGCCGAGCGGATCGCTCAGTGCCATCGCGGTTCTCCTTACCAGCTCGACTTGACCATGCCGGGGATCTGGCCCGAGGAGGCCAGGTCACGCAGCGCGATACGGGAAAGCTTCAGCTTGCGATAGTTGCCGCGCGAACGGCCCGACACTTCGCAACGCAGCCGCACACGGTTCTTCGCACCGTTACGCGGCATTTCAGCCAGTTTCAGGGTGGCCGCGAAACGCTCTTCGTCAGAGACCTTCTGATCCATGACGACGGCCTTCAGCCGAGCACGCTTCACCGCGTGCTGAGCCGCCAGCTTGGCGCGGCGCTTGTTCTTCTCGATGGCACTCGTCTTAGCCATGTGCCTGACCTCAATTGTGGAACGGCAGATCGAAGGCCTGGAGGAGCGCCTTGGCTTCCTCGTCCTTCGTCGCCGTCGTGCAGATGACGATGTCCATACCGCGGACGGTGTCGACCTTGTCGTAGTTGATTTCCGGGAAAATGATCTGCTCCTTCAGGCCCATGGCGTAGTTGCCACGGCCGTCGAAGCTCTTCCCGTTCAAACCACGGAAGTCGCGAACGCGCGGCAGCGCGATCGTCACCAGACGGTCCAGGAATTCATACATGCGGTCGGCCCGCAGCGTGACCTTCACGCCGACAGGCGCGCCTTCACGCAGCTTGAAACCGGCGATGGCCTTGGTCGACTTGGTGATCACCGGCTTCTGGCCGGCGATGGCGGTCATGTTCTCGACCGCGCCCTGAATCTTCTTGCCATCGGTCGCGGCTTCGCCGACGCCCATGTTGATCACGATCTTCTCGAGACGCGGAACCTGCATCGGGTTCTTGTACCCGAACTGCTCCTGCATCTTCTGACGGATCACGTCCTTGTACTGCCGCTTCAGGCGCGGCTCGATCCGGGTCTCAGACATCGATCACATCTCCCGAACGCTTGGCCACGCGGACCTTGCGGCCATCCTCCAGGGTGCGGAAACCAATGCGCGTCGGCTTGCCGTCGCGCGGGTCCTCGATCCCGAGATTGGACACATGGATCGGCGCTTCCTTCTCGACGATGCCGCCGGGGTTGGTCTGCGTCTGCTTGGTATGGCGCTTCACGACATTGACGCCCGAGACGACGGCGCGCGCTTCGGCCGGGAAGACACGCACGACTTCGCCGCGCTTGCCCTTGTCCTTGCCGGTCAGCACGACGACCTTGTCGCCCTTGCGGATGCGGAGCTTCTGATGATCGGGGTTCGCTGCGGCCATCACAGCACCTCCGGTGCGAGCGAGATGATCTTCATGTGGTTGCGGGCACGCAGCTCACGCACGACCGGCCCGAAGATACGAGTGCCGATCGGCTCGTTCTGCTTGTTGATCAGAACGGCTGCATTATGGTCGAAACGGATGGCCGTGCCGTCGGCGCGACGCACTTCCTTGGCCGTGCGCACGACGACGGCGCGATGAACGTCGCCCTTCTTCACGCGGCCACGGGGAATCGCTTCCTTGACGGAAACGACGATGATGTCACCGACGCTGGCATAACGACGTCCCGCGCCGCCCAGCACCTTGATGCACATCACCCGACGCGCGCCTGAATTATCGGCCACGTCCAGGTTCGTCTGCATCTGGATCATGTCTCGCTACTCCTCGAATCCCGCGCGGCTTACGCCTGGACCACGGGCTTGCCGTCCGCACCGACCGCGCCGATGACCTCCCAGGTCTTCAGCTTGGAAATCGGGCGACATTCCTGGATATTCACGACGTCGCCGACCTTGTACTGGTTGGTCTCGTCGTGGGCGTGGTACTTCTTCGACCGGCGCACCACCTTTTTCAGAACCGGATGCAGCACGCGGCGCTCGACCTTGACGACAACGGTCTTGTCGGTCTTGTCACTCACCACGACGCCCTGCAACACTCGCTTCGGCATCTTGCTTCTCCCAAAGACGCGTCCCTCGGCATCAGGCCGAGGCAGCCGCCTTTTCCTTCAGTACCGTCAGGATCTGTGCGATTTCGGTACGCACGGCGCCCTGACGCGCGGTGTTCTCGAGCTGGCCGGTCGCCTTCTGGAAGCGCAGGTTGAACTGCTCCTTCTTCAGCACGGCCAAGCGGTCGTTCAATTCGTCCGCGGTCTTGAGCCGCAGATCACTAGCCTTGACGGACGCCATGATCAAGCTCCTTCACCGAGGCGCGACACGAACTTCGTCGCGATCGGCAGTTTTGCCGCACCACGGGCGAAGGCTTCCTTCGCCAGCTCGGCCGGCACGCCGTCCATTTCGAACATGATGCGGCCGGGCTTCACCCGCACCACCCACAGTTCGGGCGAGCCCTTGCCCTTACCCATGCGCACTTCGGTCGGCTTCTTCGAGACCGGCACGTCCGGGAAGACGCGGATCCAGACGCGGCCGACGCGCTTGATGTGGCGGGTGATCGCGCGGCGGGCCGCCTCGATCTGACGCGCCGTCACGCGCTCGGGTTCGAGAGCCTTCAGACCGAAGGCGCCGAAGGCCAGCGTGGTACCGCCCTTGGCATTGCCATGGATGCGGCCCTTGAAGGCCTTGCGGAACTTTGTACGTTTCGGTTGCAACATGGCGAATTACTCCGCGTCGGGCTCGGCGGGCGCCGCCGGGCCACGGCCGCGATCGCCACGGCGATCGCGACGATCGCCCCGGTGCTCACGCGGCTCGCGCTCGGGGCGCGCCTGATTGGCTTGCTCGGCCAGGCGCTTGTCCTGGGCCATCGGGTCGTGCGCCAGGATCTCGCCCTTGAACACCCACACCTTCACGCCACAGGTCCCCATGGCGGTATGCGCGGTGCCGCGGCCGAAGTCGATGTCCGCACGCAGGGTATGCAGGGGCACGCGGCCCTCGCGGTACCATTCGATACGGGCGATTTCGGCGCCGCCCAGACGGCCGCCGCAGTTGATGCGGATGCCGCCGGCGCCGAGACGCATGGCCGACTGCACGCTGCGCTTCATGGCGCGGCGGAAGGCGACGCGGCGTTCGAGCTGCTGGGCGATCGATTCGGCGATCAGCTTGGCGTCGATCTCGGGTTTGCGGATCTCGACGATGTTCAGGCTGACTTCCGACTTGGTCATCTTGGCCAGTTCGCCGCGCAGCTTCTCGATGTCCGCACCCTTCTTGCCGATGACCACACCCGGACGGGCCGTGTGGATGGTCACGCGGCACTTCTTGGCCGGACGCTCGATCACCACCCGGGCGATGCCGGCCGAGGCCAGCTTCTTTTCCAGGAAGGCGCGGATGCGCAGGTCTTCATGAAGGAGACCGGCGAAGTCCTTCTTGTTGGCGAACCAACGCGAATCCCAGGTGCGGTTGATACCCAGGCGCAGGCCGATCGGATTGACTTTCTGACCCATGGCCTTACTCCTCGACCGCTTCGGCGCGTTCGCGCACGACGACGGTGATGTTCGAGAATTCCTTGACGATACCGGCGGCGCGGCCGCGGGCACGGGCATGGAAGCGGCGCATGGCGAGCGACCGGCCGACCGTGGCCTGCGCCACGACCAAGCTGTCGACGTCCAGCTGATGGTTGTTCTCGGCGTTGGCGATCGCGCTCTCGAGCACCTTCTTCACATCGCGAGCGATGTGCTTCTTCGAGAAGGCCAGCTCGGCCAGCGCGGTCGAGACCGCCTTGCCGCGGATCTGCTCCGCCACAAGGTTCAGCTTGCGGGTCGAGGAACGCAGGTTGCTCCCGATCGCCAGCGCCTCGTTGTCGCCCACGCGGCGGGAATTCTTCGGCTTCGACATCGCCTTACTTCCTCTTCGCCTTCTTGTCGGCGGCGTGGCCATAGAAGGTCCGCGTCGGCGCGAATTCGCCGAGCTTGTGACCGACCATTTCCTCGTTCACCAGCACGGGCACGAACTTGTGACCGTTGTGCACGCCGAACGTCAGCCCCAGGAACTGGGGCAGAATGGTCGAGCGGCGCGACCAGGTCTTGATGACTTCCTTGCGGCCCGAGGTACGAGTGTTCTCTGCCTTCTTCAGCAGATAACCGTCGACGAACGGACCTTTCCAAACTGAGCGAGTCACGGCGGTCTCCGTTACTTCTTGGCGTGACGCGAGCGAAGGATGAAGGCATCGGACCGCTTGTTGTTGCGAGTCTTGTTGCCCTTCGTGCCCTTGCCCCACGGCGTCACGGGGTGACGACCACCGGAAGTCCGGCCTTCGCCACCACCATGCGGGTGATCGATCGGGTTCATGGCGACACCGCGAACCGACGGGCGAATGCCCATCCAGCGCGCGCGACCGGCCTTGCCGATCTTGGTGTTCTGGTTGTCCGGGTTGGAGACGGCACCGACCGTGGCGAGGCATTCGCCCCGGATCAAGCGCTGTTCACCCGACGACAGACGGAGCGCCACATAGGCGCCGTCGCGGCCGACGATCTGGGCGTAGGTGCCGGCAGACCGCGCGATCGCGCCGCCCTTGCCGATCTTCATCTCCACATTGTGGACGATGGTGCCGATCGGCAGGTTCTTCAGGGGGGCGGCATTGCCCGGCTTCACGTCGACCCGGTCGCCCGAGATCACGGCGTCGCCGACAGCCAGGCGCTGCGGCGCCAGGATGTAGCTCAGCTCGCCGTCCTCGTAGCGGATCAGCGCGATGAAGGCGGTGCGGTTCGGATCATATTCGATCCGCTGCACGGTCGCCGGCACATCGAACTTGCGCCGCTTGAAGTCGACCAGGCGATAGGCCTTCTTGTGGCCGCCGCCCAGGCGCCGCATGGTGATGCGGCCGTGCACGTTACGCCCGGCATTGGACTTCAGGCCTTCGGTCAGGGTCTTGACCGGCTTGCCCTTGTAGAGGTCCGAGCGGTCGATCAGCACCGTGCCGCGAAGCGACGGGGTGATCGGACGGAAAGTCTTCAACGCCATGGCTTAGATCCCGGTCGTCACGTCGATCGACTGGCCTTCGGCCAGGGTCACGACGGCTTTCTTGACATCCGACCGCTTGCCGAGGCGACCACGGAAACGCTTGGTCTTGCCTTCGGTGCGGATCGTGTTGACGGCGGTCACCTTGACCTGGAACAGCTTCTCGACCGCAGCCTTGATTTCGGGCTTGGTCGCGGTCAGCGGCACCTTGAAGATGACCTGGTTGTGCTCCGACGCGGCGGTCGACTTTTCAGTGATCACCGGCGACAGGATGACGTCGTAATGCGCAAGCTCGCTCATTTCAGGCGCGCCTCCAGGCTCTCGACGGCGGCCTTGGTCAGCACCAGCTTCTCACGACGCAGGATGTCGTAGACATTGGCGCCGACGGTCGGCAGGACGTCGACATGCGGAATGTTGCGGGCCGCGCGGGCGAAGCCCTCGTTCAGCTCGGTGTCGACCACCAGGACCGAATTCCAGCCCAGCGTGTCGAACTTGGCCTTCAGCATCGAGGTCTTGCCGGCCTCGAAGGCGGCATTGTCCAGGACGACGAGCTGGCCGGCCTTGGCCTTGGCCGAGAGGGCGTTGCGCAGCGCGAGCTTGCGCACCTTCTTCGGCAGGTCGAAGGCGTGGGAACGCACGACCGGGCCCATGGTCTTCGCACCGCCACGGAAGTTGCCGACCTTCTTCGAGCCGTGACGGGCATGGCCCGTGCCCTTCTGGCGGTACATCTTCTTGGTGGTCGCGGAGATCTCGCTGACCGTCTTGATGCGATGCGTGCCAGCCTGGCGCTTGGCCAGCTGCCACAGCACCATGCGGTGCAGGATGTCGGCGCGCGGCTCGAGGCCGAACACTTCGTCCGCGAGGTCGATCGAACCGGCGACGGTGGCGTCGAGGGTAGTGATATCGGCCTTCATCTTCAGCCCTCCTGAGACGCGGCGGCAGCCGGCGCCTTCACCTTGCCCGGCAGGGGCAGGTCGGCCTGCTTCACCTTGACGGCGTCGCGGACCAGCACATAGGAGCCGGTGGCACCCGGGACGGCACCCTTGACCAGGATCAGGCCGCGAGGCTCGTCGACCTTCGCCACTTCCAGATTCTGGATCGTGACGCGCTCGGAGCCGAGATGGCCGGCCATCTTCTTGCCCTTGAACACCTTGCCCGGGTCCTGGCGCTGACCGGTCGAACCGTGGCTACGGTGCGAGACCGAGACGCCGTGGGTCGCGCGGAGACCGCCGAAGTTCCAGCGCTTCATGACGCCCTGGAAGCCCTTGCCCTTGGTCTCGCCGGTCACGTCGATCTTCTGGCCGGGCACGAAGTGCTCGACCGAAAGCTCGTCGCCGACGTTCAGCAGGGCGTCTTCCGACACGCGGAATTCGACCAGCTTCATCTTCGGCTCAACACCGGCCTTGGCATAGTGGCCCCGCATCGGCTTCGAGACATTCTTCACCTTGGCCTTGCCCGAACCGAGCTGGACCGCGGTGTAGCCGTCGGTCTCGACGGTGCGGGTGGCGACCACCTGCAGATTGTCGATCTGCAGCACGGTCACCGGGACATGGGCGCCGTCGGCCCCGAAGAGCCGCGTCATCCCGATTTTCTTGGCGATCACACCGGAACGCATGGCATCACCCTCAGAGCTTGATCTCGACGTCGACGCCAGCGGCGAGGTCGAGCTTCATCAGCGCGTCCACGGTCTGGGGAGTCGGGTCGACGATGTCGAGGAGACGCTTGTGAGTCCGAATCTCGAACTGCTCGCGGCTCTTCTTGTCGATGTGCGGCGAACGCAGCACCGTGAATTTTTCAATCTTGGTCGGCAGCGGGATCGGTCCCCGAACCCGCGCGCCGGTCCGCTTCGCCGTATTGACGATCTCGCTGGTCGACTGATCGAGCACGCGATGATCGAACGCCTTGAGGCGGATGCGGATATTCTGGCTGTCCATCTTCAGAATCCTCGATGCACGCGGCGCTTACTTCTCGATCGAGGCGACGACGCCGGCACCGACGGTGCGGCCGCCTTCGCGGATCGCGAAACGCAGACCATCGTCCATGGCGATCGGAGCGATCAGCTCGACCGACATCGCGACATTGTCACCCGGCATCACCATTTCCACGCCTTCCGGCAGGGTAACCACGCCGGTCACGTCCGTCGTGCGGAAGTAGAACTGCGGGCGATAGTTGGTGAAGAACGGGGTGTGACGGCCGCCTTCTTCCTTCGTCAGGATGTAGGCTTCGGCCTTGAACTTCGTGTGCGGGGTGATCGAGCCCGGCTTGGCCAGAACCTGGCCACGCTCCACGTCGTCACGACCGACACCGCGCAGCAGCGCGCCGATGTTGTCGCCAGCCTCGCCCTGGTCGAGCAGCTTGCGGAACATCTCGACGCCGGTCACGGTCGTCTTCTTCGTCGGCTTCAGGCCGACGATCTCGATTTCCTCGCCGACCTTCACGATGCCGCGCTCGACGCGGCCGGTCACCACGGTGCCACGGCCCGAGATCGAGAACACGTCTTCGATCGGCATCAGGAACGGACGGTCCTTCGGACGCTCCGGCTGCGGGATATAGGCGTCGACCTCGGCCATCAGCTTCAGGATCGCGTCATGGCCCAGCTCCGGGTTGGTGCCGTTCAGCGCGCAGAGCGCCGAGCCCTTCACCACCGGAATGTCGTCGCCAGGGAAGTCGTAGGACGACAGCAGCTCGCGAACCTCGAGTTCGACCAGCTCCAGCAGTTCCGGATCGTCGACCATGTCGCACTTGTTCAGGAACACCACCAGCGACGGCACGCCGACCTGACGCGCCA
>NZ_JBAZKR010000030.1:0-45178 GCF_041650655.1 Zavarzinia sp. | reverse complement strand
GAAGCGCTGGGAGAAGGGCCAGCGCTGACCCTCCGGCGCTCAGGCCCGGGGCCGGCGCTGATGCGAGAAGAGCAGCGCAGAGAGCAGACCGGCGAAGGCCTGGTAGATGGCGTCGAACATGGCGGAACTCCTTGTTGCATGGGGCCAGACTGCGCTGGCGACGGATCCCACTCAAACGCCGTTGCCTTGTGCTGAGCCTCACAAAAAGTTAGGCTTTCGGATGACCCGCGCCCTGCCGCCGCTGAACGCGCTCCGCGCCTTCGAGGCCGCCTTTCGCCACCAGTCCTTCGCCCGTGCGGCGGCGGAGCTGAACGTGGCCCAGGCGGCGGTGAGCCGTCATGTCCGCGACCTGGAGATCTGGCTGGGCGCGCCCCTGTTCGAGCGCCGCGCCCGGGGCGTCGCCCTGACCCTGGCCGGGCAACGGCTGGGCGCCTCCCTGGTGCCCGTGTTCGAGGCCCTGGGGGCGGCGGTGGCGGCGGAACGGGCTGACAGTGCGCCGGCCCGGATCACGGTGACGGTCGAGCCGGTACTGGCGCAGCGCTGGCTGCTGCGCCGACTGATGGAATTCCGCACCGAACATCCCGAGATCGAGATCGTGCTCGATCCGACCAACCGTCTGGTCGAGCTCGCGGCGGAAGGGATCGACCTCGGCATCCGTTACGGCGACGGCCCTTGGAAGGGCGTTTCGGCCGAACTTCTGGCCCGCGTCGAAGTCTATCCGGTGGCGTCCCCGGCGATCGCCGCGCAATTGCCGGACGAAGCGGGCCGCGACGAGTTACGCCGCTTCACCCTGCTGCATGAGGACGGGCTGTTGTGGCGGCGCTGGTTCCGGGAGGAGAGCGGGGCCGACGCACCGGCCCCCGCCGGCCTGATGCTGCACGACACCCATCTGGCGCTGGAGGCGGCGGCGCTCGGCCAGGGCATCGCGCTCGGCGATTCGGTACTGGATTTCGACGACCGCGCGGCCGGCCGCCTGGTGCGCCTGACCCGGCGGGCGATCGACGATCACGCCTATTGGCTGGTCACGGCGCCGGGCCGGCGCCTGAAGCCTGCGGCGAAACTGTTCAGTGATTGGCTGGTATCGACCATGGCGGCCGACATGAAGGCCGCAGCGGCGCTGATGCGCCCGTCCCCGTGAGGGGTTCTCCCGATCGGCCGGTCGGACCAAATGATTGGTCGGAGTGAGAGGATTCGAACCTCCGGCCCCTAGCTCCCGAAGCTAGTGCTCTACCAGGCTGAGCTACACTCCGACCGGGAGGCCGGCCTTGTAGCACCGCGCCCCGGCCTGTTCAAGCACGACTTTCAATAAGCCCGCTCGATGCAGAAATCGATCACGCCTTCGAGGGCGCGGCGATAGTCGTTGTCCGGGAAGATCGAGAGGGCGGCGCGCGCCTTGTCGCCGTAAGTGCGGGCGCGCTCCAGGGTTTCGGTCAGCGTGTCGTGGCGCTGCATCAGGCGGATCGCCCTGGCCAGATCTTCCTCGGTCTGCTCGCGCGCTTCGACGCAGCGGCGCCAGAACGCCTGCTCGGCGCCGTCGCCGCGCTGGAAGGCCAGAATCACGGGGAGCGTGATCTTGCCCTCGCGGAAATCGTCGCCCACCGTCTTGCCCAATGTCGCTTCGTCGGCCTGGTAGTCCAGCGCATCGTCGACCAGCTGGAAGGCGACGCCGAGCCAGCGGCCGAAATCGGCCAGGGCGGCTTCCTCGCGCTCGGGCCTGCCGGCGACCACGGCGCCGACGCGGGTCGCCGCGGCGAAGAGGGCCGCCGTCTTGGCCGCGATCACCTTGAGATAGTCGTCCTCGGTGGTGGCCAGGTTGTTCGCCGTGGTGAGCTGCATCACCTCGCCCTCGGCGATGATGGCCGAGGCTTCGGAGAGGATCGACAGGACGGAGAGGGAGCCGTCCTGGGTCATGAGCTGGAACGAGCGGCTGAACAGGAAATCGCCGACCAGGACGCTCGCCTGGTTGCCCCAGACGATATTGGCCGTGGCCTTGCCGCGACGGAGGGCCGATTCGTCGACCACGTCGTCGTGCAGCAAGGTGGCGGTATGGATGAATTCGACGCAGGCGGCGAGGCGCACGTGCCGCTCGCCGACATAGCCGCACAGGCGCGCGGCGGCGATCAGCAGGAGCGGGCGCAGCCGCTTGCCGCCGGACGCGATGATATGGGCGGCCAGCTCCGGGATCAGCGGCACGTCCGAGACCATGCGGGTGCGGATCTCGGCATCGACCTTGCGGAAATCGTCGCCCACCAGAGCCAGCAGGATTTCGAGCGCATTGCGGCCGTCGGCCCGGGTCCGCTTGTTCCCATCCTCACCGAGTGATACGACCACGCTCAAGCGCCTGCTCCTGCCGCAGCTAATGCCGGCGCAGAATAGGAGCCCTCTCCAAGGCCGGTCAACGCACCTTAGCGCTTTGCGACCGCGTCATCTTCACGCTTCTAGGGTGCAACATGCAGGAATTGGTCCGGACCAACGATCTCGTACTGATTTCCTTCGTCGACTCCCTGCTGCGCGCCGAGGGGATCGAGGCCCTGGTGCTGGACGGCCACACCAGTGCGGTCGACGGCTCGCTGGGCCTCTTGCCACGCCGGATCATGGTGGCGGAGGAGGACGAGCGCCGCGCCCGCCGCCTGCTGGACGAGGCCGGCCTGGCCCACGAATTGCGGCCGGCGACGTGACGGAGACCGAAGACAGGCTGCTCGGCGGCCGGCTCCGCCTGCTGCAACCGACCGAAGGCTACCGTGCGGCGATCGATCCCGTGCTGCTCGCCGCCTTCACCGAGGCGCCGGCGGGCGGATCGGTGCTCGACCTCGGCTGCGGCACCGGGGCCGCCCTGCTCTGCCTTGCGGCGCGCCGGCCCGACCTGCATCTGACCGGCATCGATGGCGACCAAGGCTCGCTCGCCCTGGCCGCCCGCTCGGCCGCGCTGAACGGCATGGCGGAACGGGTGACGCTGGAGCGCCGCGCGATCGAGGACGGCATCCCGCGCCAGACCTTCGACGCCGTGATGACCAATCCGCCCTATCTCGCCGCCGGCCGCGGCAGCCATCCGCACGAGAGCCGGCGTGACGCCCATATGGAAGGCGGCGCTGACCTTCCGCGCTGGCTCGACGAAGCGATCAAGGCCCTGAAGCCCGGCGGCCGCCTGACGCTGGTGCATCGGGCCGACCGCCTGCCCGAGATTCTGGCCCTGGCCGAGGGCAGGCTCGGCGCGCTCGAGATCCTGCCCCTCTGGCCCAAGGCCGGGCAGGAGGCGAAACGGGTGCTGGTCGCCGGCCGGGCGGGGCGGAAGACACCGGCCAGGCTGCTGTCCGGCCTGGTGCTGCACGGGCCGGACGGGGCCTTCACCCCCGAAGCGGAGGCGGTGCTGCGCAGCGGCGCGGCGCTCTGAAGCGCCTCAGGCCGCCTCGGCCTTGCGCTTCAGCTTGGCGAGGCCGCCGCCCAGGATGTTGCGGACCAGGAGTTCGGTCAGGAAGCCGGTGAAGGGAATGCGCGGCTCGAATTCGACCCGGTAGTCGACTTCGGTGCCGCCGTCGGCCGTGTCGGTCAGCTTGATGCGGCCCAGGTGGTTCTTCACCGGGCTGCCCTGTACCACCGTGTATTCGACATATTCGCCGGGCACCACGGCGGTGGTCTTCTCGTCGGTATAGGAGACGCCGAAGGAGACCCGGCGCACGGAGCCGGCACCATTCACCCCGTCCGGTCCGGTGCCGTCGACGATGCGCCGCGTCTTGCCCGGCAGGAGCGAGCCGAATTTCTCGTGGTCGCCGACCCAGGCGAAGACCTCGGCGCGCGGCGCCTTGATCACCGAATGCAGATGGATGTGGCGCTTGGCCATGGGCACTCCTCCGTCGCTGGCGGCGAGGATCGGTCAGTCGCCGCCCGCCGCCAACGTCTGTTCGGAGTAGATCAGAGCAGTCCTTCCAGCACGCGGTCGGGCGGGCGGTGGCCGTCGGCGAAGGTCTTGATGTTGATGATGACCTTCTCGCCCATGTCGAGCCGGCCTTCGATGGTGGCCGAGCCGAGGTGGGGCAGCAGCACGACATTGTCGAGCGCCACCAGCTTCGGATTGACCGCCGGCTCGTGCTCGAAGACGTCGAGCCCGGCGCCAGCGATCTCGCCGCCGATCAGCATGCGGGTCAGGGCGTTTTCGTCGATCACTTCGCCGCGCGCGGTATTGACCAGGATCGAATGCTTCGGCAGCAGCTTGAGCCGGCGAGCCGAGAGCAGGTGATAGGTCGCGGGTGTATGGGGGCAGTTGACCGAGATGATGTCCATGCGGGCCATCATCTGGTCCAGGCTCTCCCAATAGGTCGCCTCCAGCTCGTGCTCCATCTCTTCCGAGACGCGGTTCCGGTTGTGATAGTGGATCGACATGCCGAAGGCGCGCGCCCGGCGCGCCACCGCCGTGCCAATGCGGCCCATGCCGATGATGCCGAGGCGCTTGCCCCAGATCCGCCGGCCGAGCATCCAGGTCGGCGACCAGCCGCCCCATTCGCCGCTGCGCATCACCCGTTCGCCTTCCGCCAGGCGGCGCGAGGCGGCCAGGATCAGGGCGATCGTCATGTCCGCCGTGTCTTCGGTCAGCACGCCCGGGGTATTGGTCACGGTGATGCCGCGCTGGCGCGCCGCCGCCAGGTCGATATGGTCGACGCCGGTGCCGAAATTGGCGATCAGGCGCATGTTGGGGCCGGCATGGGCGAGAATGCGGCCGTCGATCCGGTCGGTCACGGTCGGCACCAGAACGTCGGCCACCTTCATGGCCTCGATCAGCTCGGCCTGGCTCATCGGATGATCGTCCGGATTGAGGCGGGTGGTGAACAATTCCATCATCCGCGTCTCGATCGCTTCGGGCAGCTTTCGCGTGACGATCACGAGCGGCTTCTTGACTGGCATCATCCTCTCCCTCGGGCGGCGGAATGCGGCGATCCGCGGCGAACTCCGGCCCTTCCTAGCAGACTTGGGCGAAGGTTCAAAGGTGACGTTCTCGCCTCTTGGTGCCGTGACGGCGAGGGAGGGGTGAAAGCCCCCGCCTTGACCGGAACGCCCCACCCGACGACAGTGGCGGCAAGACGATTCGACCCCCTGTTGCGACGCCGCCCATCCCCCTCGATGACATTGCCCCGCCTGTTCCTCGCCGCTTTCGTCCTGTTCGCCGCCCTGGCCCGGACGCTGCCCGATGCTGCCGCCCAGGAGACGACCGAGGAAGCCGCCCCGGCCGACGGTGGCGCCGGCGGCGAAGGTGAATCCGGCCCGCGGGTGCCGCGCTTCGCCTCCCTCGGCTCGGGCGAGATCAACGTGCGCACCGGCCCCGGACCGCAATATCCGATCGCCTGGAAATATGTCCGCTCCGGCCTGCCGGTCGAGATCGTGGCGGAATTCGAATTCTGGCGGAAGATCAAGGACCACGACGGCTCGGTCGGCTGGGTGCACAAGAGCCTGCTGTCGGGCAAGCGCTTCGCCTCGGTCGAGGGCCTGGTCCGGGTGATGTACGACGAGGCGGCGGAAACCGCCCGGCCCCTGCTCCGGCTCGAACCCGGCGTGATCGTGCGGGTCGAGCGTTGCCGGGGCGACTGGTGCCGGGTCAATGTGGAGGGCAGCCGTGGCTGGCTGAAGCGGGCCTGGCTGTGGGGTGTCTATCCCGACGAAACCGTGAACTGAGGGGCGATCCGCCATGGCGAGCGACAATCCGGTGCTGGTCGAGGTCCTGCGCGGCGGCATCGTCGAGAGCCGCCATCGTGGCGCCTATGCCGTGATCGACGGCGACGGCACGCTGGTCGACGCCCGGGGCGACATCGAGCGGGCGATCTTCCCGCGTTCCTCCATGAAGATCCTGCAGGGCATCCCGCTGGTCGAGAGCGGGGCGGCCGATGCCTTCGCCTGCACCCCGGCCGAACTGGCGCTCGCCTGCGCCAGCCATTCGGGCGAGGATTTCCACGTCAAGGCGGTGGGCGACTGGCTCGCCCGCGTCGGCCTCGTCGAAGCCGATCTCGCCTGCGCGCCGCATAATCCGATGTCGGTGCCGGCCTATGAGGCGCTGGTGCGCGCGGGGACGCCACCCTGCCGCCTGCACAACAATTGCTCGGGCAAGCATACCGGCTTCCTCACCCTGGCGCTTCACCTCGGCGTCGCCACGCGGGGCTATCAGAAGCGCGCCCATGCGGTGCAGCAGGCGGCCTTCGAGGCGACCGCGGCGCTGACCGACCAGCCGGTCGACATGCCCTATGGCATCGACGGCTGCGCCGCGCCCAACCCTTGCCTGCCGCTGAAGGCACTCGCCCTCGCCATGAGCCGGATCGCGGTGCCGGACCGCCTGGCGCCGGAACGGGGCCGCGCCGTCGCCCGCCTCGCCGCCGCCATGGCCGAATATCCCGAGCTGGTCGCCGGCACCGGCCGGGCCTGCACCCGCCTGATGCGCGCCGCCCTGCCCGGCACCGTGGCCAAAACCGGGGCGGAGGCGGTCTATATCGTCATCGCCCCGTCGAAGGGCCTCGGCATCGCCCTGAAAATCGACGACGGCGGCACCCGCGCCGCGGAAACCCTGGTCGCCGGCCTGATGGAGCGCCACGGCCTGCTCGACGGCGAGAAGCGCGAGACGGTCGCCGACCTGATCGCGCCGGTGCTCACCAATTGGGGCGGCGAGCCGGTCGGGACCGTTCGATTGGCCGAGGGGGCTTGACCGGCAATTCCGAACGCGTAACCCCAACGGGATAAGAACGAAGGAGAGCGTCCGGTGGTGAAGATCCTGCAGTGCAAGGCCTATGGCCCGCCCGAATCCCTGGTGCTCGAAGAGGTGGCGCCGGCCCCGGTCGGCCGCGGCGAGGTGCGTGTTCGCCTCCATGCCGCCGGGGTGAATTTCCCCGACGTGCTGATCAT
This sequence comes from Zavarzinia sp., assembly GCF_041650655.1. Classification (GTDB taxonomy): domain Bacteria; phylum Pseudomonadota; class Alphaproteobacteria; order Zavarziniales; family Zavarziniaceae; genus Zavarzinia. The sequence goes on along the minus strand of NZ_JBAZKR010000030.1, from coordinate 38,302 downwards.
CCAGGGCAAATATCAGTTCAAGCCGGAAATGCCCTTCGCCCCGGGCGGCGAAGCGGCCGGCGAGATCACCGAGGTGGGCGACCGGGTCACCGGCTACAAGGTCGGCGACAAGGTGATCGTGATGACCGGCTGGGGTGCCTTCGCCGAGGAGATCGTGGTCGGCGCCGACCGTCTGGCCCCCCTGCCCCCTGGCATGTCCTACGAGGAAGGCGCCGCCTTCCTGATGACCTATGCCACTTCGCACCACGCCCTGAAGCAGCGAGCCAGGCTCCAGCCGGGCGAGACGCTGCTCGTGCTCGGTGCCGCCGGCGGCGTCGGCCTCGCCGCAGTCGAGCTCGGCAAGGCGATGGGGGCACGGGTGATCGCGGCTGCCTCGACGCCGGAGAAATTGGCCCTGGCCAAGGAACACGGCGCCGACGAGGGCATCAATTACGCCGCCGAATCCCTGCGCGACCGGCTGCGCGAACTGGCGCCCAACGGCGTCGACGTGGTCTACGACCCGGTCGGCGGCGAGCTTTCCGAACAGGCACTCCGCTCGATCGCCTGGAAGGGCCGCTTCCTCGTCGTCGGCTTCGCCGCGGGGCCGATCCCTTCGATCCCGCTGAACCTCGCCCTGCTCAAGGGCTGCGAGATCGTCGGCGTGTTCTGGGGCGCCTTCACGGTGCGCGAGCCGGACCTGCACCGCGAGAATGTGGCCGAGCTGATCGAGCTGTTCCAGGCCGGCAAGATCCGCCCCCTGGTGTCCAAGACCTACCCCCTGGCCGAGGGCGGCCGGGCGATCCGCGACATGATGGAACGCCGCGTGACCGGCAAGGTCGTCGTCACCATGTAACGCGGCTCATTCCGCGACCAGGCTCCGCCGGTCGACCCGGCGGAGTGCTGCCGCCTCGCGGAGGTCGTCGCGCCGGATCTCTTCGACCGTCGCGAAGATATAGGCCAGGTGGTCGACCGCCGCCTTTTCTGCCGCGGCAGGGTCGCGGGCCAGTACCGCTTCGGCAATGGCGCGGTGCTGGGCCAGGACCGCCTCGGCCACGCCCGGCCGGCGATAGAGCCGGTCGCGGCTGTAGAAAATGCCCCGGCGCAACAGGTCGGCCATGGCCCGCATCATGTGCAGCAGCACGACATTATGGGCCGCCTCGTAGACGAGCTGGTGCAGGTCGACGTCGGCCGCCGCTTCCGCCCCCGGATCGTCGGCCAGATGGGCCGCCTCGAGGGCGTCGAGCTGGGCCTTGATCGCGGCCCGGTCGGCCTCGGTCGCCCGCAGCGCCGCGAGGCGCGCCGCCTGCGCCTCCACCCCCTGGCGATATTCGAAATAGTCGGCCGCCACCCGGCCGTCGGCGGCGAAGAGTTCGGCCAGCGGCTCCGACAGGGGGGCCAGGAAGCGGGCGACGGTGGTGCCCGCCTTGGTCGTCACCAGCAGCCCCTTCCGCTCCAGGATCGCCAGCGCCTCGCGCAGCGACGGCCGCGAAACCTCCAGCCGTTCGGCGAGGTCGCGTTCGGCCGCCAGCCGGTCGCCGGGGCGCAGCACGCCCTCGAGGATCATCTCCTGGAGATGGCCGGCCACGGCGGCGGCGAGGCGGGGGGGCTTGATCGGATCGGTCATGGCGAGAGATTAAGGCAGGGCGCGGATTTGGTCTAATAATTTTACCAGTTCCCATTCCTGGTAAAAAGATTTATCCAATTGTCCAGCAACGCCGAGGAAGACCGATGCCCGTCGTCACCAATGTCCAGGACCTGCGCCTGATGGCGCGCCGCCGCATTCCCCGCGCGATCTTCGACTATGCCGACCGCGGTTCCTACGACGAGCGGACGATCGCCGCCAACCGGGCCGACCTCGCCGCCCTGAACCTGCGGCAAAGGGTGATGATCGACGTCTCCGGCCGCTCGACGGAGACGACCATGCTGGGCGAGAAGGTGACCATGCCGATCGCCATCGCGCCGACCGGGCTGACCGGCCTGTTCCACGGCAACGGCGAGATCCTGGGGGCGCGGGCGGCGCAGAATTTCGGCGTGCCCTTCTGCCTTTCCACCATGTCGATCTGCTCGATCGAGGACGTGGCGGAAGCGACCGGGAAACCCTTCTGGTTTCAGCTCTATGTGATGCGCGACCGGGGCTTCGTCAAATCGCTGGTCGAACGGGCGATCGCCGCCAAATGCTCGGCCCTGGTGCTCACCCTCGACCTGCAGATCCAGGGCCAGCGCCACCGCGACATCAAGAACGGCCTGAACGTGCCCCCGAAGCTGACGCTCGCCAATGCGATCGACATCGCGACCAAGCCCGAATGGGCGCTGCGCGTCCTCTTCGGCAAGCGGCGGAGTTTCGGCAACCTCGCCGGTCACGTGAAGAATGCGGACGGGCTCGACACGCTGGCCAAATGGACCGCTTCGCAATTCGACCCCTCCCTCTCGTGGAAGGATGTCGAATGGATCCGCACCATCTGGCCGGGCAAGCTGATCCTGAAGGGCGTCTTGGATGCCGAGGATGCCAAGGCCGCGGCGGCCACCGGGGCCGAGGCTGTCATCGTCTCCAACCACGGCGGGCGCCAGCTCGACGGTGCCGTTTCCTCGATCCGGGCGCTGCCCCGGGTGGCCGAGGCGATCGGCGACAAGACGGAAATCTGGTTCGACGGCGGCGTGCAGTCGGGCCAGGACGTGCTGAAGGCGCTGGCGCTGGGCGCCCGCGGCTGCCTGATCGGCAAGGCCTGGCTCTACGGTCTCGCTGCGATGGGCGAGGCGGGGGTCACCAAAGTGCTCGACCTGATCGCCAAGGAACTCGATGTCTCGATGGCGCTCACCGGCACGCGCAGCATCGCGGATGTGACCGCGGCCGTGCTCGACCGCTGAAGCCCCCGCCCCGCGGGGGGCGGGGGGCCCCCTCAGACCGAGAAATATTTGGCCTGGGGGTGGTGCACCACGATGGCACTGGTCGACTGTTCGGGGTGGAGCTGGTCTTCCTCCGCCATCTCGACCCCGATCCGCTCGGCGCCGAGCAGGGCGAGCAATTTCCGCTGGTCGGCCAGGTTGGGGCAGGCCGGATAGCCGAAGGAATAGCGGCTGCCGCGGTAGCCCTGCTTCAACATCTTGTCGATGTCGCGGTCGTCCTCGTGGGAAAAGCCGAGTTCGCCGCGGATCTTCTTGTGGACATATTCCGCCAGGGCTTCCGCCATCTCGACCGAGAGGCCGTGGAGGTAGAGATAGTCCTGGTAGCGGTTCTCGGCGAACCATTGGCGCGCGATGTCGGATGCCTGCTGGCCCATGGTGACGACCTGGAGCCCGATCACGTCACGCTCGCCCGCCGAGATGTCACGGAAGAAATCGGCGATGCAGAGGCCGCCGCCGCGCGCCTGGCGCGGGAAGGCGAAACGGGCGACTTCCTTGGTGCCCGACTCGTCGAAGAGGACGACATCGTTACCTTCCGCCGCCGCCTTCCAATAGCCGTAGACCGCCTTGGGGCGAAGGATGCCCTCGCGCTGGCACTGCTCGACCAGGCGGTTCAGGATCGGGCGGATCTCCCGTGCTGCATGGACCTTGTAATCCTCCAGGCTGCGCCCCGCCTTCTCGAAGCCCCACTGGAACTGATAGAGCATGGTCTCGTTCAGATAGGGCACCAGGGCCTTGAGCGGCAGATCGTCGATCACCTGCGGCCCCCAGAAGGGCGGTACCGGCACGGTCACGCCCTTGGCCAGTTCTTCCCGCCGGATGCGGGTTTCCTCGTAGTCGATCGGACGCGCGGCCGAGGCTTCGGTCGGCTGACCGATGCGCTTGCTGTTCGAGGGCCGGCCGGCGCGCTTCACCTGGAGTTCCTTCAGGTGGTCGTCGAAATTGTCGTTCACCACCCGGGCCATCAGGTCGAGCCCGTCGAAGGCGTCCCTAGCATAGGCGACGCGGCCCGGGCCATAGGCGCGGACGCAGTCTTCCTCGACATATTTCCGGGTCAGCGCGGCACCGCCGAGGAAGACCGGCACGTTCAGCCCGGCGCGCGTCATCTCTTCCAGGTTCTCGCGCATGATCACGGTCGACTTGACCAGCAGTCCGGACATGCCGACGGCATCGGCCCTGGCCTTTTCCGCCGCCTCGATGATGGCGCCGATCGGCTGCTTGATGCCGAGGTTGACCACCTTGTAGCCGTTGTTGGTCAGGATGATATCGACCAGGTTCTTGCCGATGTCGTGCACGTCGCCCTTCACCGTGGCCAGCACGATGATGCCCTTCTCCTGGCCCTCGGCCTTTTCCATGAAGGGCTCGAGATAGGCGACGGCCGCCTTCATCGTCTCGGCCGACTGCAGCACGAAGGGCAGTTGCATCTTGCCCGAGCCGAACAGTTCGCCCACCACCTTCATGCCGTCGAGCAGGAAGTTGTTGATGATGTCGAGCGGCGGATGCGCCTTCATCGCCTCTTCGAGGTCGTCTTCGAGACCCTGGCGGTCGCCGTCGACGATGCGCTGGGTCAGGCGTTCCTCGGCGGTTTCGGCGCGCGCCTTCTTCTCGACCTTGGCGCCCTTGCGGTCGGCGAAGAGGGCGATGAAGGCTTGCAGCGGGTCGTAACCCTCGGCGCGGCGGTCGAAGATCAGGTCTTCGGCGACCTTCACTTCCTCGGCCGGGATCTTGTGCAGCGGCATGATCTTCGAGAGATGCACGATGGCACCCGTGAGGCCGCGGCGGATGGCATGGTCGAGATAGACCGAGTTCAGCACGTGGCGGGCCGCCGCGTTGAGACCGAAGGAAATGTTGGAGAGACCCAGGATGGTCTGGACTTCCGGCATTTCCTTGGCGATCTGCTCGATCGCATCGAGGGTTTCGAGGCCCAGCTTGCGGTCGTCCTCGTTGCCCGTGCAGATGGTGAAGGTCAGCGGATCGAACATGAGGTCCGAAGGCGGAAGCCCGTGCTGATTCACCGCGAAATCATAGAGGCGGTGGGCGACGCGGAGCTTGTCGGCGGTGGACTTGGCCATGCCCGATTCTTCGATCGTCAGCGCCACCACGGCGGCACCGAACTTCTTGGCGAGGCGCAGCCGCATCGCCGCCGGCTCTTCGCCGTCCTCGAAGTTGATCGAATTGATGATCGGCTTGCCGCCATAGAGTTTCATGGCCGCTTCGAGCACGGGGAATTCGGTCGAATCGATCACCAGCGGCGCATTGACCGAGCCCCGCATGCGCGAGACCACCTCGGTCATGTCGGAAACTTCGTCGCGGCCGACATAGGCGGTGCAGACGTCGAGCGTGTGGCTGCCCTCCTTCACCTGCTCGCGCCCCATGGCGACGCATTTGTCCCAGTCGTTGGCCGCCTGGGCTTCGCGGAACGCCTTGGAACCATTGGCATTGCAGCGCTCGCCGATCGAGAGATAGGCGTTCTCCTGGCGGAGCGGCACTTGGCTATAAAGCGAGGCGACCGAAGGCACCCAATGGAAGCTGCGGGCCACGGGGCGCGGGCGGACCTTGCCGCCTTCGATCTCGCGCAGCATCTGGTCGAGCGCACCGATGTGCTTCGGATTGGTGCCGCAGCAGCCGCCGACGATGTTGACGCCGTCCTCCAGCACGAAGCGGCGCACCCAGCGCTGCATTTCTTCGGGGCTGAGGGGATAGAATGTCTTGCCATCGCGGAGTTCCGGCAGGCCGGCGTTCGGCTGGACCGAGATCTTGCCCGGCCAATTCTCGGCCAGGAACTTCACGTGTTCCGCCATTTCCTGCGGCCCGGTGGCGCAGTTGAGGCCCATCACGGGCACGTCGAGGGAATGGATCACGGTCGCCGCGGCGCCGATGTCCGGCCCGACCAGCAGGGTGCCCGTGGTCTCCACCGTGACCTGGACCATGATCGGCGTGGTGGTGCCGAGCTTGGCGCGGGCGATCTTGACGCCATTCACCGCCGCCTTGATCTGCAGTGTGTCCTGGCAGGTCTCGATCAGGACGGCATCGACGCCGCCGGCGATCAGCCCCTCGGCCTGGATCGCCAGGGCGGCTTCGAGCGGGTCGTAGGGGATATGGCCGAGGGAGGGCAGCCGCGTGCCAGGCCCGATCGAACCCAGCACGAAACGCTGCCGCCCGTCATGGGCGAATTCCTCGATCGCCTCGCGGGCCAGTTCGGCCGCGCGCTTGTTCAGCTCGAAGGCTTCGTCGGTGAGGTCGAATTCGCCGAGGGTGATGGGCGAGCCGCCGAAGGAATTGGTCTGCACCATGTCCGATCCGGCCGCGAGATAGCTGCGGTGGATTTCGCGCACCACGTCCGGCCGGGTCCGGTTCAGCACTTCGGTGCAATTCTCCCGGCCGTCGAAATCGCGGGCGACGTCCAGGTTCATCGCCTGCACCAGGCTGCCGGTGCCGCCGTCGCACAGCAGGATGCGCTCTTCCAGGGCTTCCAGGAACTTGCTCATGATCGAAACCTCAGGCGGCCGGGCGCAGGCCGAGCAGATGGCAGAGGGCGAAGCAGAGGTCCGCCCGGTTCAGGGTATAGAAGTGGAAATCGCGGATCCCCGCCTTGGCCAGACCGTGCACCTGTTCGGCGGCGAGCGCCACGGCGACCAGTTTGCGCGTCTCGGCGTCGTCGTCCAGGCCCTCGAAATGGCGCGCCATGGCGGGCGGGATCGAGGCCCCGGTGGCGGTGGCGAATTTGGCGATCTGCTTGAAATTGGAGACCGGGATGATGCCGGGCACCACGGGCACGCTGATGCCGGCGGCCAGCACCCGGTCCATGAAGCGGAAATAGACTTCGTTGTCGAAGAAGAACTGGGTGATGGCGCGCGTGGCGCCGGCGTCGATCTTGCGCTTCAGATTGTCGAGGTCGGCCTCGGCACTGGCGGCATCCGGATGCACCTCGGGATAGGCGGCCACGGAGATTTCGAAATCGGCGATCTTCTTCAGGCCCTGCACCAGGTCGACGGCGAAGGCATAGCCGCCCGGATGGGGCTGATAGGGCGCGCCGGGGGCCTGGGCATCGCCACGCAGCGCCACGATGTGGCGAACGCCGGCCGCCCAATAGTCGCGTGCGACGGCATCCACTTCCTCGCGCGTCGCGGCGACGCAGGTCAGATGCGCGGCCGGCTTCAGCTTGGTCTCCTCGACCAGGCGCTTCACCGTGGCGTGGGTCCGCTCGCGGGTCGAGCCGCCGGCGCCATAAGTGACCGAGACGAAGCTGGGGTTGAGCGGTTCCAGCCGGCGCACGGTACGCCACAGCGCCTCTTCCATCTCCGGCGTCTTGGGCGGGAAGAACTCGAAGGAGACGGAAAGGGGACCGATGGAAGCGAGGGTCATGGAAGAGGCCCGTCCTTGGAAGTTGCGGCCGTCTTGCGGCCGAGCCAGATGCCGACCGAGAGCGGATCGCCCGCCAGGGTCGCCACCAGGTCGAAATCGAGATGCGCGGAACGGCCCCAGGCCGCCACTTCGCGCGGGGTGAAGCCGAGTCGCCGGTGGGCATGGCGGTCGCGCAGCTCTTCGAGCCCGTGAGGCAAGAAATCGACCAGCACGATGCGCCCGCGCTGCGCCAGCACGCGCGCCGCCTCGGCGATCGCCGCCTGGGGGTCGGCCGCGAAATGCAGGACCTGGTGCACGATGATGAGATCGGCGGCACCATCGGCCAGCGGCAGGGCGTGGAGATCGCCGTGGCGCACCTGGCAATTGACCAGGCCCGCCTGGTCGAGCCGGGCGCGCGCGATCGCCAGCATCTCGTGCGAGAGGTCGACGCCGAGGCCGCGGCCGGCCCGGGCGCCGAAGAGCTCCAGCATCCGCCCGGTGCCGGTGCCGATATCGACCAGAAAATCGATTCGGTCCGCCCCGATCACCCGGTCCAGCGCCGCCTCGACCTCGGCCTCCGGCACATGGAGGGTGCGGATGCGGTCCCATTGCGCGGCATTGGCGGCGAAATAGGCGGCGGCCGCCTCGGTCCGTGCCTTCAGGACCTGATCGAGGCGAGCCATGTCGCGCTGATGCCCGGGGTCCGAGTCGTCGATCAGGGCGACCACCCGGGCCGCCAGTTCGGCGCCGACGCCTTCCGCCGCCCGGCGGTGGAAGACCCAGGCGCCTTCACGGAAGCGGTCGATCAGGCCGGCCTCGTCCATCAGCTTCAGGTGGCGCGACAGGCGCGGCTGGCTCTGCCCCAGGATCTGGACCAGTTCGGACACGGTGAGTTCCGCCCGCGCCAGCAGGCCCAGGATGCGCAGGCGCGTCGGCTCGGCAGCGCCTTTCAGGGCGGCGAGGAGATCGGTCATGGCGGGGTGGGCGCGGCAAAAGTCATAAGACACATAAACATATCTTTATGTGTTTCTTCAAGCCCCCCGCGCCACGATCCGGCCGAACGCACCCGGCCCGTCACCCGACGGCAACGCTTGGGTAAATTTCGTTCTTACTCCCTTGAAGAACAGTGTGATAGGCAACACTCTTGGTGTAGCAGCGCATCTAGTGCGGCCCTGCGGCCGTTTCGTTGCGGAGAGAATTCGTGGGACAGACGCGCGATCAAGTGAAGGCAGTGACTATCGTCCGCCGGGGACAGGCGCGGTTACGCGGCCTGGTCGCCGCCGGGGTGACCCTGCTCCTGCTCGCCGGTGCGGTGAGCGGTTGCGCCACCAAGCCGCCGGCCAGCGACCCCGAAGCCCTGGTCGAGTTCCAGAAGCGCAACGATCCCGTCGAGCCGCTGAACCGCTATTTCTTCGAAGTAAACCGCTTTCTCGACTATATGTTCCTGAAGCCGGTCGCGACGGTCTATCGCTCGCTGGCGCCGACCTTCGTGCAGAACGGCATCCATAATTTCCTGAACAACCTGCGCAGCCCGGTGATCCTGGCCAACGACCTGTTGCAGGGCGATTTCGGCCGTGCGCGCATCACCACGGCGCGCTTCATCACCAATACGATCGCCGGCGTCGCCGGCTTCTACGATTATGCCAGCCATATCGGCTATCCCCGCCACGACGAGGATTTCGGCCAGACCCTGGCGGTCTGGGGGGCCGGCGAAGGCCCCTATCTGGTGCTGCCGCTGCTCGGCCCGATTCCCCCGCGCGACCTCGCCGGCTATGTCGTCGATTTCGCCTTCGACCCGCTCACCTATGTCCTGCCCGCCAACGACGCGGAAGAGGTGGGCTATGGCCTGAAGGGGACCGGCCTGATCGATGCGCGGGCCCGCAGCATCGAGAGCCTGGACGACGTCGAGGCATCCTCGATCGATTTCTACGCGGCGATCCGCAATCTCTATCGTCAGCACCGCGCCGCCGCGATCGACAATCGCGACGACGACGCGGCGGACACCACCCTGTCGGCACCGCGCTGATCGCCTGTCGGCGGTCGCCGGTTGACAGACAGGGAACCCGGGGGTTTCCTCGGGCGTTTTTCTCGTGGAGGCGGGCTTGCGGCCCATCCGCCGCGAGTTTCGGAAGGTTGGACATGGTTACCCGACGCTTTCTCCTGGCCCGCACGGGGGCCCTCGGCATTGCTTTGGCGGGCTTCGCCCTGCTGGGCCGCCCGGCCCGGGCGGCCGATCCGGCCAGCGAATTCATCGAAGGACTGGGCAATCGGGCGATCTCGGTCCTGGCCGACAAGGCGCTGACCCAGGCCGACCGCGACGCCAAGTTCCGCGATCTTTTCGTCAACGCCTTCGACGTGTCCGCGATCGGCCAGTTCGTGCTGGGCCGTTACCGCCGCAGTGCGACGCCCGAACAGCTCGACGAATTCAACAAGCTCTATACCGACGACGTGGTGCGCACCTATTCGCGCCGCCTCAGCCAATATGCCGGCGAGACCCTGAAGGTCCTGGGCAGTCAGGTCGTGAGCGACGAGACCGTGGTGCGCAGCCAGATCGTCAGCCCGAAGAAGCCCCAGCCCACCAATGTGGACTGGCACCTCTCGGGCGCCGCCGGCAGCTACAAGATCGTCGACGTGGTGATTGAGAATCTGTCGATGCGGAGCGCCCAGCGCGAAGATTACGGCAGCGTCATCTCCTCCGGCGGCATCGACGCCCTGCTGGCCGGCCTGCGCAAGAAAAACGCGGCGAGCTGAGCCAGCTTCGACCGCGGGTTGTTTCTCCTCGCGGCAACGTCCACACTGAGCCCCGAGGAATTCCGGGAGGCCGGGTGGCGCGCAGCAAGACTTCATATGACGACCTGATCGACCGCCTGCGCCTGATCAGGACCGACGGCGTCGGTCCCGTCGCCTTCGATCATCTGGTGGGGCTCTACGGCACGGCTGCCGCGGCACTGGAGGCCCTGCCCGGTCTCGCCCGGAAGGGTGGCGGGCGGCCGCTCCGCGTCCCCAGCCGTGCCGAGGCGGAGCGCGAGCTGGCCGCCGTGGCCGCAGCCGGCGCCCGCCTCCTCGCCAAGGGCGAGGCCGATTATCCCCGCCTGCTGGCCGCGACCGAGGCGGCACCGCCCCTGATCACCGTGAAGGGCCATCTCCATCTGGCGGCGCGCCCGGCCGTCGCCCTGGTCGGGGCGCGCAACGCTTCGGCCGCCGGCCAGCGCATCGCGCGCGAGATGGCGGCCGACATCGGGCGGGCCGGTATCGTCGTCGTCTCCGGCCTGGCCCGGGGAATCGACGGGGCGGCTCATGCCGCGACCCTCGACTCGGGCACGATCGCCGTGGTGGCCGGCGGCATCGACGTCGTCTATCCGCCGGAACACGCGGCGCTTCAGGCCAGGATCGGCGACTCCGGCCTGCTGGTGGCCGAGATGCCGATCGGGACGGAACCCCAGGCCCGCCATTTCCCGCGCCGCAACCGGCTGATCTCCGGCTTGTCCCTCGGTGTCGTGGTGGTCGAGGCGGCGGTCAAATCGGGCAGCCTGATCACCGCGCGTTTCGCCCTCGAACAGGGGCGGGATGTGATGGCAGTGCCCGGAAGCCCGCTGGATCCGCGGGCCCGCGGGGCCAACGACCTGATCCGGCAGGGCGCCCGACTGGTCGAAAACGGGGCCGAGGTGGTCGAAGCTCTGCACCCGATGATCGAGGCGCCGCTGGCCGAACCCGAGGGTCGCGACTTCGCGGGTCCGCCCCTGAAGGCCCCGGACGAGGCCGAAGTGGACCGCCATCGGGCCGGGGTGACCGCTCTTCTGTCGCCGGTTCCGATCGCCATCGACGAGTTGGTTCGGCAGTCCGAATTGACTCCCCCCCTGGTTTTCACCATTTTGCTCGAACTTGAATTGGGCGGACGGCTTGTCCGCCACGCCGGCGGCCGAGTCTCGCTGATCTGACCCTGTTGTCGCGTAAGCCCGTCTGCACTGGGACACAATGAACGTTGTCATCGTCGAGTCTCCGGCGAAGGCCAAGACCATCAACAAATACCTCGGGGCCGATTACACGGTTCTCGCCAGCTTCGGCCATGTCCGCGACCTGCCGGCCAAGGATGGGTCGGTGCGCCCGGACGAAGACTTCGCCATGGATTGGGAAGTCGACGCCGACGCCAAGAAGCGGATCGGTGACATCGCCAAGGCGTTGAAGGGGGCTCATCGCCTCTATCTCGCCACCGACCCGGACCGCGAGGGCGAGGCGATCTCCTGGCACGTGCTGCAGATCCTCAACGATCGGCACGCGCTCAAGGGCGTCGAGGTGGGCCGCATCACCTTCAACGAGATCACCAAATCCGCCGTCACCAGCGCCATCAAGGCCCCGCGCAAGCTGGACCAGGAGCTGATCGACGCCTATCTGGCCCGCCGTGCGCTCGACTACCTGGTCGGCTTCACGCTGAGCCCGGTGCTGTGGCGGAAGCTGCCCGGCGCCCGCTCGGCCGGGCGCGTGCAGTCGGTCGCCCTTCGCCTGATCTGCGACCGCGAGCTCGAGATCGAGCGTTTCGTCACGCAGGAATATTGGTCGGTGGTCGGTCGCTTCGCGGCCGGCGACGGGGCGACCTTCGATGCCCGCCTGACTCACCTGGACGGCAAGAAGCTCGACAAGTTCGACATCAATTCGGCCGACAAGGCCGAAGCCGCCAAGGCCGCGATCGAGAAGCGCGAATTCCATGTCGAGGCGGTCGAATCGAAACCCGGCTTCCGCAACCCGGCGCCGCCCTTCACCACCTCGACCCTGCAGCAGGAAGCGGCGCGCAAGCTCGGCTTCTCCGCCCAGCGCACGATGCAGCTCGCCCAGCGCCTCTACGAGGGTGTCGACGTCGACGGCGAGACGGTCGGCCTGATCACCTATATGCGGACCGACGGCGTCTCCATGGCGGCCGAAGCGATCCAGGGCGCCCGCGCCCTGATCGACCGCGACTTCGGCAAGGCCTATCTGCCGGATCAGCCGCGCCTCTACAAGGTGAAGGCGAAGAACGCGCAGGAAGCCCACGAGGCGATCCGCCCGACCGATTTCGCCCGCCTGCCCGACGCCATCCGCCGCCTCGATCCCGACCAGCGCCGACTCTACGAACTGATCTGGAAGCGGGCGCTCGCCTCGCAGATGAATTCGGCCCGGATCGAGCGCACCACGGTCGACGTCGCCTCGAAGGACCGCCAAGTCCTGTTGCGCGCCACCGGCTCGGTCGTGTTGTTCGACGGCTTCCTGGCCCTCTATCAGGAGGGCGAGGACGACCGCGCCAAGGACGACGAGGAAGGCGGCCGCCTGCCCAGGCTCACGCAGAACGAAGGCCTGCGCCGCGGCCCGGTCACCATCGCCCAGCATTTCACCGAGCCGCCACCCCGCTATTCCGAGGCGAGCCTGGTCAAGAAGCTGGAGGAGCTCGGCATCGGCCGGCCCTCGACCTATGCCTCCATCCTGTCGACCTTGCGCGACCGCGCCTATGTCACGATGGACAAGAACCGCTTCGTGCCGGAGGACAAGGGGCGGCTGGTGACGGCCTTCCTGGAGAGCTTCTTCTCGCGCTATGTCGAATATGGCTTCACCGCCAATCTCGAAGAACAGCTCGACGATGTTTCGGCCGGCAAGCTCGGCTGGAAAGAGGTCCTGCGCGATTTCTGGCGCGATTTCGCGGCGGCGATCGACGGCACCAAGGAGCTGAAGATTTCGGATGTGATCGAGGCGCTGGACCAGCTCCTCGGCCCGCATCTCTTCCCCGAGGGGCCGGACGGCAAGGACCCGCGCGTCTGCCCGTCCTGCGGCAACGGCCGGCTCTCGTTGAAGCTCGGCAAGTTCGGCGCCTTCATCGGCTGTTCCAACTATCCCGAATGCCGCTTCACCCGCCAGTTCGCCGCCGCCAGCGACGACGGCCAGAAGGCCGCGATCGGCGAGGACGGCATCAAGATGCTGGGCGACGATCCCGAGACGGGCGAGAAAGTCTCGCTCCGCTCCGGCCGCTTCGGGCCCTATGTCCAGCTCGGCGAGGGCGAGAAGCCGAAGCGCGCCAGCCTGCCCAAGGACCTGACGCCGGATGCCGTCGACCTCGACAAGGCCGTCGCCCTGCTCGCGCTGCCGCGCGAGGTGGGTACCCATCCCGAGTCGGGCAAGCCGATCCAGGCCGGCATCGGCCGCTACGGCCCCTATATCGTCCACGACGGACGCTATGTGAACCTGCCGACCTCGGAAGAAGCCTTCACGATCGGCCTCAATCGTGCCGTCTCCCTGCTGGCCGAACCGCCGAAGCGGGGCAAGCGCGCCGCGGCCGAACCCCTGAAGGCGCTCGGTGGCCATCCCGAGGATGGCAAGCCGATCAATGTCATGGATGGGCGCTACGGCCCCTATGTCTCGTGGAACGGCATCTATGCGACCCTGCCCAAGGGCACGGACCCGCAGTCGATCACGCTCGACGAGGCGCTGGCCATGATCGCCGCCAAGGCGGCCAAGGGCGGCGGGACCAAGAAGAAGGCCGCCCCGAAAAAGGCCGCTCCCAAGAAGGCGGCCGCTGCCGAGGGCGAGGCGCCGGTGAAGAAGGCGGCGCCGAAGAAGGCTTCTGCAAAGAAGCCGGCCGCCAAGAAACCCGCGGCCAAGAAGGCGCCCGCGAAAAAGACGAAGGCGGACTGAGGGCGTGGCCAAGCGTCCGAAGCCGCCCGGCAGCCAGCTCCCCTCGAAGGAAGAGATCGCCCGTTTCCTGGCCGAGCACCCGGGCAAGGCGGGCAAGCGCGAGATCGCGCGCGCCTTCGGCATCACCGGCGACGCCAGGATCGAGCTGAAGCGGCTGCTGGCCGAGATGGCGGAACAGGGCGTGATCGCGCGCGAACCCCGGCGCGGCCTGGTCGCGGCCGGTGCCCTGCCCTCGGTCGCCGTGCTCGAAGTCATGGAAGTGCCGGAGGACGGCGAGCTGCTGGCCCGCCCGGTGCAATGGCCGGAAGGCCTGGAAGTCCCCGAGATCGACGTGGTGCCCGGCCGCCACCCGGGTCCGGCCCCGGCCGAGGGCGACCGGATCCTGGCCAAGATCGAGCGGGTCGAGGACCATCTGGGCCACGCCCGCTACCAGGCCCATATCATCCGGACCCTGAGCCACGAGCAGGAGCGGGTGCTGGGCATCGTGCGGCTCGACAAATCGGGCGAGGCCCGCCTCGTCCCCGCCGACCGCAAGGCGAAGAGCGATTACCGGATCGACACGATCGACTTGAAGGGCGCCGTCGACGGCGAGCTGGTCTCGGCCGAGACGCTGCCCGGCCGGCGCATCGGCCTGCCCAAGGTCCGCGTGCGCGAGCGCCTGGGCGATCTCTCCTCGCCCAAGTCGGTCAGCCTGATCGCGATCCATACCCACGGCATTCCCGTGGCCTTCCCGCCCGAGGCGGTGCAGGAAGCCAAGAAGGCGAAGCCGGTCACCCTGGGCAAGCGCGAAGACCTGCGCCCCCTGCCCCTGATCACCATCGATCCGGCCGACGCCCGCGACCACGACGACGCGGTCTTCGCGGAACCGGACGACGATCCGAAGAACCCGGGCGGCCATCACGTCATCGTCGCCATCGCCGACGTCGCCCATTACGTCCGCCCCGGCTCGGCGCTGGACCGGGCGGCCGGCGAGCGGGGCAATTCCTGCTATTTCCCGGACCGCGTGGTGCCCATGCTGCCGGAGGAACTGTCGACCGACCTCTGCTCCCTGATCGAGGGGGAGGACCGGGCCAGCCTCGCCGTGCATCTGTGGCTCGATTCCGAAGGCAACAAGATCCGCCACCGCTTCTGCCGGGCGCTGATCCGGATCGCCGCCGGCATCCACTACGGCCAGGCGCAGGACGCCATCGACGGCCGCACCGACGAGATGACCGGCCCCCTGCTGGACCCCGTCCTGAAGCCGCTCTGGGCCGCCTGGAAGGCCGTGATGTTCGCCCGCGAGAAGCGCGAGCCGCTGGAGATCGACGCGCCGGAGCGGCTGATCAAGCTGAGCCCCGAGGGCAAGGTTCTCTCGATCGAGCCGCGCCAGCGCCTCGACGCCCACCGGGTGATCGAGGAATTCATGATCCTCGCCAATGTCGCGGCGGCCGAGCAGTTGGAGGCGAGGCGCCAGCCCTGCATGTACCGCGTGCACGACCAGCCGACCGCCCTGAAGCTCGAGGCGCTGCGTGAATTCCTGCGCACCATCGACATCAAGCTGGCCAAGGGGCAGGTCCTGAAGCCGCATCATTTCAACGGCATCCTGGCCCGCACGGCGGCGGGGCCGCACGCCCGCGCGGTCGCCGAGATCGTGCTGCGGAGCCAGGCCCAGGCGGTCTATTCGCCGGACAACATCGGCCATTTCGGCCTGGCGCTCCGCCGCTACGCCCATTTCACTTCGCCGATCCGGCGCTATGCCGACATCCTGGTGCACCGCGCCCTGATCCGGGGCGACAAGCTGGGCGAGGGCGGATTGTCGGACGACGAAGTGCCCCATTTCGAGGAAACGGCGGAACACATCTCGCTGACCGAGCGGCGCGCCATGGCGGCCGAGCGCGAATCGACCGAGCGCTATCTCGCCGCCTTCATGGCCGACCATGTCGGCGCCACCTTCACCGGGCGGGTTTCCGGCGTCACCCGCTTCGGCCTTTTCGTCACGCTGGACGAGAGCGGGGCGACCGGCCTCGTCCCCATCTCCTCCCTCGGCACGGATTTCTTCCGCCACGACGAGGCGGCCCATGCCCTGATCGGCAGCCGCAGCCAGCAGCGCTTCACGCTCGGCGATCAGGTCAAGGTCGTGCTGCGCGAGGCGACGCCGATCACCGGCGGCCTGGTCTTCACCCTGGCGCGCCCGGGCGAAGAAGAGGCAGACTATCGCCCTGGCCGCCGCATCCCCGGCCGCCCCCGCCCCGCGTCAAGGGGTCGCGCACCCTTGAATAAGTCTAAGCGCAGATCTTAGATGCTGGGGCAGGCAACGGAGAACGCCATGCCCATCGACGTGAAGAGCAGCCCCGCGGCCCCCGTGGCCGAAGAACCCCGCCACTGGCAGACGGCCGTGAAGCGGGGCTTCCGCCTGCGCTGCCCGCGCTGCGGCGAGGGCCACATGTTCCATGCCTTCCTCAAGGTGAACGACCGCTGCCCCGCCTGCGGCCAGGCCCTGGACCTGCACAAAGCCGACGACGCGCCACCCTATTTCACCATTCTGGTGGTCGCCCACATCATCGTTCCCCTGATGCTCGTGGTCGAACAGACCTATGCCCCGCCCGAGTGGGTCCATGCGGTGCTGTGGCTGCCCCTGTCCCTGCTGCTCGCCCTCACGCTGCTGCCGCGCGCCAAGGGCGCCCTGATCGGCCTGCAGTGGGCGCTGCGGATGCACGGCTTCGGCGGCGAAGTGGATGCGCCGGTGGCCGATCCGGCGGGCGAGCTCCGCTCCGCCGGCTGAGGGGCCGCCCTCGTCCCGTCCCGGTCAGGCCGCGCCGAGATGGCGCGCCAACTTGCCCAGGGTCTGATAACCGAATTCCACGGCGCCGAAGCCGATCCCCGCATCGCGCTGCTCCTTGGTTGGATGGAGTTGACGCAGCGTCAGTACGGTCTTGCCGTCGCTCTGGGCATCGAAGGTCAGGGTGACGTGGAAGCGCGTGGGGTCGTCGTCCCGGTCGCGGCCGTGCTCGATCTCGATCAGCCGCGGCGCCTCCAGGCGCAGGAACACCATGCGGTTGTCGTAACGCGTGCCGTCGGGCCCCGTGAAGACGAAGCGCCAGCGCCCGCCGGGGCGGATGTCACATTCCAGCGATTCGACCACGAAGCCGTCGGGCCCGAACCACTGCACGATCTGCGCCGGATCGGTCCAGGCCTCGAAGACGCGCTCGCGCGGGGCGGCGATCACCCGGCACAGCACGATCTCGCGATCGAGCGCCCACGTCCTGCGGGGGTCCCAGGTCCTGTGGGGGTCAGCGTCCATGGCCGTCACCTTTCGTCTCTGTCGTTGCGAGGAAGCGTTCCAGACGGTCGAAGCGCGCCTCCCAGGCGGCGCGGGTATGGTCGAACCAGCCGGCGGCCGCGGCGAATTGCTCGACATTCAGCCGGCACGGCCGCTTCTGCCCGTCGCGGCCGCGCGCGATGAGGCCGGCGTGCTCCAGCACCTTCAGGTGCTGCGACACCGCCGGCAGGCTCATCGCGAAGGGTGCCGCGATCTCCTGCACCGTCAGCTCGCCCTGGGCCGCCAGGCGGCTCAGGATGGCCATCCGGGTCGGGTCGCCGAGTGCCGCAAAGGTTTGGGCAAGGGATCGAGAAGCCTGCACGTCGCCGAACCGTCAAATATTTAAGCCATCACTTAAATATATCGCGGCCGGACGCCGGTCAAGCGAAAGGGCCGCATCCGTTCCCGAATGCGACCCTCCGATATGGCCCTGGTCTTCGGCGCGGCGGCGCGCAGACCCGGCTCAGAACTTGGGCGGTTCGACCCCGGCGGCGACCAGGGCGGAAACCAGGGTCGCCTTCAGCTTGTCGAGGGCGGCCTCGTTCGGGCCTTCGGCGCGGGCGACCAGCACGGCCTGGGTGTTCGACGCGCGCAGCAGCCACCAGCCGTCGGGCGAGTTGACGCGGACGCCGTCGGTGTCGTCGACCTTGGCGCCGGCGGCAGCGAGCGCGGCCTTCACCTTGTCGACCACGGCGAATTTCTCTTCCTCGCGCACGGGGAAGCGAAGCTCGGGCGTGTTCACCATGGTGGGCAGGCGGTCGCGCAGCGTATCGAGCGAGACGCCGGCATGGACCACCGCCGTGATCAGGCGCAGCGCCGCATAGATGGCGTCGTCATAGCCGTAGTAGCGATCGGCGAAGAAGACATGGCCCGACATTTCGCCGGCCAGCGGCGCGCCGGTCTCGGCCATCTTCGACTTGATCAGCGAATGGCCGGTCTTCCACATCAGCGGCTTGCCGCCCAGGCGGGCGACTTCGTCGAACAGCACCTGGCTCGCCTTCACGTCGGCGATCACGGTCTGGCCCGGATTATCGCGCAGCATGTCCTCGGCCAGGATCGCCAGGAGCTGGTCGCCCCAGAGGATGCGGCCCTTCGAATCGATCGCGCCGATACGGTCGGCGTCGCCGTCGAAGGCAATGCCGATATCGAGCTTCTGTTCCGCCACCAGGTGCTGGAGCTGTTCGAGATTATGCGGCTCGGTCGGGTCCGGGTGGTGGTTCGGGAAGGTGCCGTCGACTTCCTCGTTGATCACGACATGGCGGCCCTTCAGCCCGGCGACCACGGCGCCCAGCACGGCACCGGCGGCACCATTGCCCGGGTCCCAGCCGACGGCGAGATCGTTGTCGATCGCCTCTTCGAGCAGGCGAGCGACATAGCGGCCCTTCACGTCCTCGTCACGCACCGAACCGGCGCCCTCGGCGAGGTCGCCGGCGGCGGCGATCCTGCCGATGTCCTGGATCTGGGCGCCGAAGAAGGACTTCTTGCCCTGCATCATCTTGAAGCCGTTGTGATGCGGCGGGTTGTGGCTGCCGGTGACCTGGATGGCGCCGTCCGAATGCAGCGTGGTCGCTGCGAAATAGAGCATCGGCGTCGGGCCGATACCGATCCGCACCACCTCGGCCCCGGCGGCCTTCAGGCCCTCGACCAGCGCCGCTTCGAGCGACGGCGAGGAGACGCGGCCGTCGCGCCCGACCACGATCACGGGATGCGCCTTGCCGGCGCCGCGTGCGATCACGGTGGCGAAGGTCCGGCCCAGGGCGCGTGCGTCACTCTCGTGCAGGGTCTCGCCGACGATACCGCGGATGTCGTATTCGCGGAGAATCGACTTGTGGAACTGATAGGCAGCCATCGGGGGTGTCTCTCGGTCTTGCGGGCGGGCGGTCACAGCTTGGCGGCGACCTGGGCGATATAGGGCTTCAGCTTCGGCCCGATATCGGGCCGGGACAGGGCGAAGGCGATATTGGCTTCGAGGAAGCCCACCTTGTCGCCGCAGTCGAAGCGGGTGCCGTCGAAGGAGAAGCCGTTGAAGGGCATTTCGCCGATCATCTTGGCGAGCGAGTCGGTGAGCTGGATCTCGCCGCCGGCGCCGCGCTCCTGGGTCTCCAGGTAGTGGAAGACCTTGGGCGAGAGGATGTAGCGGCCGATCACCGAAAGGGTCGAGGGGGCGACTTCCGGCTTCGGCTTCTCCACCAGGCCCTTCACTTCGGTCAGGCGGCCGTCCTGCTTGCCGGGGGCGAGCACGCCGTAACGCTGGGTGTGCTCGCGCGGCACGTCCATCACCGCGAACATGTTGCCGCCGATGCCCGAATAGACTTCCGCCATCTGGGCGAGGCAAGGCTTGTCGGCGAGCACGAGATCATCGGGCAGGATCACGGCGAAGGGCTCGTCGCCCACCAGCTCCTTGGCGCAGAGCACGGCATGGCCGAGGCCGAGGGCTTCGGGCTGGCGCACGTAGGAAACCTGGCCGAGGCCCGGCTGCCAGGCGCGCAGCGCCTCGAGCTCGGCCGTCTTGCCGCGGCGGGCAAGGGTTTCTTCGAGTTCGAAGTGACGGTCGAAATGGTCTTCCAGCGCGGTCTTGCCGCGGCTCGTCACGAAGATGAAATGGTCGCAACCGGCCGCGCGCGCCTCTTCGAGGGCGTAGTGGATCAGCGGCTTGTCGACGACGGGCAGCATCTCCTTCGGCATCGCCTTGGTCGCGGGCAGAAAGCGGGTACCCAGGCCACCGACGGGAAAAACGGCCTTGCGGATCTTGATCGTCATGGCGGAAACGACTCTGGCTGGACGTGCGGGCGCTCGACGCGGCGTTGATGCCACGTCGTATGCAGCCTAAGCAATGCGCGTCTTTGCCCGATGTTCCCTATTCTGCGGCGCTGACGATCGGCGCCGTGGCCCGGTCGATCGCCGGAAGGTCGAGAGAAGCGACCAGGGTGCGCACTTCCTGCCGTGCCGCCACCTCGGACATGGTGAGGGAGGAGCCGGTGCGGCCGAGGTCCAGCATGGTCAGGCCCTGGAGGAACAGCTCGCGGTAGGTGACACGCTCCGACAGGCCGGCGACGACGCGGAAGCCGATCCGCTTGGCGAGCTTGGCCAGGACTTCGGAGACCCGGCGCTTGTTCCGGGCGTCGAGATGGGAGACGCGGTTCCGCATCACCAGCCAGTCGATGGTGCCGCCGGTCCGGGCGCGGCGCTTGCGCATCTCCCAAACGAGTTCGGC
Organism: Zavarzinia sp.; assembly: GCF_041650655.1. Classification (GTDB taxonomy): domain Bacteria; phylum Pseudomonadota; class Alphaproteobacteria; order Zavarziniales; family Zavarziniaceae; genus Zavarzinia. Next base: position 17,912 of record NZ_JBAZKR010000030.1, on the reverse strand, counting down.
ATAGAGGCTGGGGCCGAGGATCGAATGGTCGTTCTGGTCGATCCGGGCGATCAGGTCGAGGTCGATGAAACTGTCGTTCATCGGCGTCAGCAGCGTGTCGGCACAGCCATGGGCCAGGCGCGAGAGGAAACTGTCCGAACCGGGGCAGTCGATGATCACCACGTCGTGGCGGTCGACATAGTCTTCGAGGACCGAGAGGAAGCGGGTGCGCTCGTCTGCCTGGGCCTGCTGGAAATCGGGCAGCTCGCTCCGCGTGACCACGGCGAAACTGGGCATCAGCAGGTCCATGCCCTCGGCCACCGCCTTGGCGCGATTTTCGAGATAGCGGGTCAGGGTGCGCTGGCGGCCGTCGAGGTCGATCGTGGCGACCTTGCGGCCCTGTTCGAGCAGCGCGACCACCAGATGCATGGCGCTGGTCGACTTGCCCGAGCCGCCCTTCTCGTTACCGAGAACGATGATATGAGCTCGCCGCCCGTTGGTCATGGAGCACCCGTAATTGTCCCGGCCGCGAGTCGGCCCCTTGGTCATGGTCGGCCCCGCCCCCAGCCCCGTCAAGGACGGAGACGCAATAGATAGCGATCTAGACGAGATCGGCCACAATATCGGCCAAGGGCGCGGCTTTGGCCGCGGCATAGCCGGCACCGCACCAGAGCGCCAGGAGATCGCCGTCCCCGGCCTTCCGCCCGGCCGCGCGGATCGCCTGGGTCAGGGCATTCTGATAGGGGAAGGGCGGCACCGAAAGGCCCGCCGCCCGCACCTCCCGGGTGAAGCGGTTGCCGAGGCCGATGGCCGCCCGGCCCGACCATTCGCGGATCAGGTCGACCGGCGCGCCGTCGCCCCGCGCCATCGCCGCCTTGTGGGCCGGGGGCGCCCCGCTTTCGTCGGCGCGGAGCAGCGCCGTGCCGAGCTGGACCATCTGGGCGCCGCGGTCGAGCGCCGCGCTTATGCCGGCCCGGTCCATGATGCCGCCGGCCGCGATCACGGGAAGCGCCAGGGCGCCCGCGACCGCCTCGACCAGCTCCAGGGTGGGTACCAGGCTGGCCTCGAAGGGGGCGAGGAAACTCGCCCGGTGGCCGCCCGCCTCCGCCCCCTGGGCGACCACGGCATCGACGCCTGCCGCCGCCACGGCGTGCGCCTCGTCCAAGGTGGTGGCGCCGCCGATCACCAGCATCCCCTCGGCCTTGAGGGCGGCGACCATGGCGGGATCGGGACAGTCGAAGACGAAGCTGGCGACTTCGGGCCGAACCCGGCGCAACGCCGCGAGCTGGGCCTGGAAATCCTGTTCCGGCGGATCGGGCAGCACGGGCGGCGCGATGCCGGCGGCGGCGTGATAGGGCGCCAGGAAATCGATCATCGCCTCGACCGCGCCCGGCGCGGGCGGCCGGCCGACCGGCAGGAACAGATTGATGCCGAGCGGGCCTTTCGCCGCGGCCCGAATCTCCGCCGCTTGTGCCTCGATCACCGCGGGCGCCAGATAGGCGGCGCCGAGCGAGCCGAGCAGGCCGAGGCGAATGCTCTCTGCGATGAAGCCGGGCGGTGTCGAGCCGCCCGCCATCGGGGCCTGGACGATCGGGTGCCGAAGCCCCAGCCGTGCCGTCAGATCCCGCGCCGTCAGATCCATCGCTTCCTCCCGCAACGCCGGGCCAGCAAAGCGGAATGGTCGCCGCGAGGCAAGGGCCAGCCTCGCCGCCCGGCCGCGCGGGAGACGCCGCGAAATGCCGAGGCCGGAACGACGGCCGTTACGCCCCGTTCCGGCCGTGCCGCGTTACTTCTTCGCGGCCTTGGGGGCCTTCGCCTTGGCCGGCGGCTTGGCCGCGGCGGCGGCGGCGGCCTTCTTCGGCGCAGCCTTCTTGGGGGCTTCGGCCTTCTTCGGGACCTCGGCCTTGGCTGCGGCCGGCTTCTTGGCCGCCGGCTTCTTGGCCGCGGCTGGGGCGGCCGGGGCCGGGGTCTCGGCAACCACTTTCAGCACGGGCTTCTTGGCCGCCGGCTTCTTGGCCGGGGCTGCGGCGGCCGGGGCGGGAGCCGCCGCAGCCGCTGCGGCCTTCTTCGGCGCAGCCTTCTTGGCCGGCTTTTCGGCGGCCTTCTTCGGCGCCGGCTTCTTGGCCTCGGCCTTCTTCACGTCCGCCTTTTTCGCCTCGGCCTTCTTGGCCTCCGCTTTCTTGGCGGACTTCGCCTTCTTGTCGTCGGCCTTCGCTTCGGCCGCTTTCTTTTCAGTCTTTGCCATGATCGATGTCACTCCGTCGGTCGAGGTGAACGAGACGCGGTGAACCGGCGGCGATCGTCGCCCCGCGGTCGACCGGAACGGCCGCATCGAAGCTCTCTCCCGGTGGCGGCCGCACCCTCGGAGTGAGCGTCAACCGCCTGCGACGGCAGGCGGATTTCGTCCCGCACCGGGCCCGCCGCGAAGCGGGGCCCCGGTCCGATGCGATCTTTTGCATTACAAAAGGAAGCAGCGCCTGAAGGCGAATGAAGGAGAATAAAGCGCCCCTCGGCCGCGGTAGCGGTCCAGTCGGCGGATCGGTTGACCCTGGCCTTATTGCGGCTCATGTCGATTCCGAATCAGGTCATCGCTCAAAGAATATACACAATGCTGCAACATTGGGCATATCCAACCGCCCGTGCGGGGGCAGATTATCGCAGCGAATGATTGACAGGTCGGGCCGAGTGCCCTACTCGCGGGGCAACTTTGCGCGCCTCGAGAAAGTTCGCCGCCATGTCCGATGCCGCCCCCCTGCCGCTGCCCGTCGCGCGTTCGATCGCCAGCCTGCGCCAGACCGTAGGCGACTGGCGCGCCAACGGGCTTCGCATCGGCTTCGTGCCCACCATGGGGGCGCTGCACGCCGGCCATCTGTCGCTGGTCGAGATGGCGCGCGCCCGGGCCGACCGGGTGGTGGTCTCGATCTTCGTCAACCCGACGCAGTTCGGCCCCAGCGAAGACTTTTCGAAATACCCGCGCCAGGAACGGGCCGATGCCGCCCGCCTGGCCGCCTTCGGGGTCGACGTCCTCTATGCCCCGACGGTCGACGAGATGTATCCCGCCGGTGCCACCACGGCGGTTACCGTGGGCGGCGTCACCGACCGCCTGGAGGGCGTCTGCCGGCCCGGCCATTTCTCCGGCGTCGCCACCGTGGTGACCAAGCTGCTGAACCAGGTCCGGCCCGACCTCGCGGTGTTCGGCGAGAAGGATTACCAGCAACTCCTGGTGGTGCGGCGCATGGTCGCCGACCTCGACCTCGCGGTCGACATCGTGCCGGGTCCGACCGTGCGCGAGGCGGACGGTCTCGCCATGTCGTCGCGCAATGCCTATCTCTCGTCCGAAGACCGGGCCGTCGCCGCCGCCCTGCCCGCGACCCTGAGCTTCGTCGCGAGCCAGCTCCGCGGTGGCTTGGACGCCGCCCCCCTGCTCGAAGCCGGGCGCACCCGGCTCCTGAAGGCGGGCTTCTCCGAGGTGCAGTATCTCGATCTCGCCGACGCCGAGACGCTGGCGCCGCTCGACCGGGCCGACCGCCCGGCCCGCCTGCTGGTCGCCGCCAAGGTGGGCGCCACCCGCCTGATCGACAATGTCGCGGTGTAATCCTTAAGATTTCGCCTCGGGCGCGGCGAAGGCGCCGGCCTTCTCGAGCGCCCTGAGCGTCACGGCGCAGAGGGCGGCGCCCCGTTCGATCAGCAGGGGATCGAGGGCGACCGCCTTGCCCGCGTCGCCGTCGAGCGCCAGCACCATGGCGCGGAAATAGCTGCGCCGGCCGACCGCGCGGCCCTGTCCCTCGGGCGGATGCACCGTGATGCTCGAAACCCGCCAGCGCGACCACGGCCCTTCCAGGCGGAAGCCGCCCGCCCCGGTCACGGTCAAGCCGCGGGCGTCGGCGCAGATGAAATCCGGCGCATCGGCCTGCTGCATCTGGACGTCGGCATAGAAGCGTTTCAGCACGCGCCGACCGGTGAACCAGCCGGCGAAACCAGCGAGGGTGATCACCGCGAGGGCGAACCAGACCCCGCCCAGCGGCACCATGAAGCCCGGCATGCGTCCCGTGATCAGCCCGACCAGCAGCAGCACGGAAAAGGCCATCACCGGCCCGATGGCGAAGGCCGTGGCCCAGCGCAGCGATTCGACCTGCAGCCGGGCCGCGATGGCGCGGCCCTTCAGCGCCCGTCCCTCTATGGGGAAGGAAAGCGCCCGGGCGAGCGGTGAATCGGCGAGCCGCGTCACCGCCCGGCGCTGTGCTTGGGACAGGCGATAGGCCATGTCAGGCCGCCCGCTCGCTGGTCGGGCCAGCCGTCACGACTGCCAGTCGGGACGCCGCTTTTCGAGGAAGGCGGAAAGGCCTTCCTTGGCCTCCTCGGTGGCGCGGCGCTTGGCGATGGCGACCGCGGTGAGCTCGCCCAGGCGGTCGTCGATCGGCATGTCCTCGATTTCGGCGACCAGGCTCTTGGCGCGGGCGACGGCGCCTGGCGCGTTCAGGAAGATCGCATCGACCAGCTTGCTCATCCGCTCTTCCAGGGCGACCGCATCGGGCAGCACTTCGGACAGCAGGCCCATGCGCAGGGCGTCCTCGGCGCCGAAACGCTCGCCGGTCTGGAAGTAACGCCGGCAGTTGCGGGCGCCGATGGCGCGCTGGACATAGGGGGCGATGGTGGCCGGCATCAGGCCGATCTTGACCTCGGAGAGGGCGAAGGCGGCCTTGGGCGTGCCCAGGGCGATGTCGCAGCAGGCGACCAGGCCGACGCCGCCGCCATAGGCCGGGCCGTCGACCATGGCGATGGTCGGCATCGGCAGGCGGTCGAGGCGGGCGAACATGGTGGCGAGGCCGCGGGCGTCGGTCAGATTCTCGTCATAGACCTGGGTCGCCTGGCGGCGCATCCAGTTGAGGTCGCCGCCGGCCGAGAAGCTGGCGCCTTCCGCCCGGATGATCAGGGCGCGGATACCGTCCTGGCGGCCGAGGTCGTCGAAGATCGTCGACAAGCGGTCGATCGTCAGCTCGTCGAAGCAATTGTGCTTCTCGGGCTTGGCCAGGGTCGCGACGGCCAGCCCCTCGGGCGAGACTTCGAGGCGGACACCGGCTTCGAGATCCGGCAGTTCGGTGCCGGGGGCGACTTCGTTCATGTCGGTAGGCATGGAGGCTTCCTTACAGGCGGAATGCGCCGGAGCGCGGTTCCGGATTGGGCACAGTCGGGGCGGCCACCCGGCGAGGAGCGGCGACTCGCCGTGTATCCACGGGATCCATGACGCCGTCATCCCACAAACGGCTGGTGGCGAGAAGGCTCATCGGCCTATTCCGTCACCTGGCCGTCGGGCCATTGCGGCAGGCCGTCGGCGATCTCGTAGGAATCGCCCTTGTCGGCGACGAAGATGTGATGGGCGACGCGAAGCCCGGTCGGCGCATCGAGGCAGCCGAGCGCGACCGCCGTGTAATTCGCCTGGGGCTGCTCCCAGAACAGCGAGGAGCCGCAATCCCGGCAGAAGCCGCGCCGTGCCCGCTCGCTCGAGCGATACCAGGCGAGGCCGCGGCTGTTCTGGAACTGGAGCCGGTCGCGCCGGACCGCGGTATAGGGGCCGGGCGCCCCGTGCCAGCGCCGGCACTGCGAGCAATGGCACACCGAAACGGCGCCGAATCGGCCCCGGGCGGAAAACCGCACCGCTCCGCAAAGGCAGGCGCCGTATAGGATTTTCTCCTCGTTCTCCATCCCGACCTCTTCCTGGCGCCGCTATTCTCCGGGCGGGGCGGGGCGCGACGCAAACTGAATTTCGCTCAGCCGTGCGGGCAGCCCGCCAGGTCGTCGAGGATCGGGCAATCCGGCCGCTCATCGCCGTGGCAGGCATCCGCCAGGTGGCGCAGCGTGCGCGCCATGCTCTGCAGTTCCGCGATCTTGGCTTCCAGCGTCGCGACATGGTCGAGCGCCAGGTGCTTCACCTCGGACGAGGCCCGGCTGCGGTCGCGCCAGAGATCCAGCAGGTCGTGGATCGAATCGAGCGAGAAGCCGAGGTCGCGCGCCCGCCGGATGAAGCGGAGCGTCTCGACATCCTGCGCCCGATAGCGCCGGTAGCCCGCCTCGCTCCGCGCCGCCGGCGGCAGCAGGCCGATACTCTCGTAATGCCGGATCATCTTGGCCGAGACGCCGGAAGAGGCCGCGGTTTCGCCGATGTTCATTGTTCAGGTCCCTCAATCGCCGGGCGGCCGCATCCGCGGCCTTGGCTCGCTTCGCTAGACGCCGGCTGCGCCGGCCCGCTTCGCACCCCGCCTTTGGCGGGGTTGGCCCCCGCTTCGGGGGGCCAGACCGGCGGATGGCGGAGCGTTCCGTGAAACCCGTTGCTCATGCTTCAGGTGCTTTCCAGCGGCGGAGGAGGAGGGCGTTGGTCAGCACGCTGACGCTGCTGGCTGCCATGGCGACACCCGCGATCACCGGCGAGAGCAGGCCGAAGGCGGCCAGCGGGATGCCCACCACATTATAGGCGAAGGCCCAGAACAGGTTGGAGCGGATCTTGGCCGCCACCGCCGAGGCGAGCGCGATCGCCGCCGGCACCAGGCGGGGATCGGGCCGCATCAGGGTGATCCCCGCGGTCGCCAGCGCGACGTCGACGCCGCCCGCCATGGCGATGCCGAGATCGGCCGCTGCCAGGGCCGGGGCATCGTTGAGCCCGTCACCCACCATCGCCACCACCTTGCCGGAGCTCCGGTAGGCTGCGATCACATGCGCCTTGTCGCCCGGCAGAACCTCCGCCGTGACATTGACGATGCCGAGGCGCCGGGCGATCGCCTGGGCCGCTGCCCGCCGGTCGCCCGACAGCATGGCGGTGCCGATACCGCGCGCCGTCAGCGCCCGGATCGCCGGGGCGGCACCGGGCCGATCACTGTCCTCGAAGGCGAAGCGGGCGATCGCCGTGCTGCCCGCGGTCAGCACGCTCTCGCTCGCCCCTTCGACCAGCACCGTGCCGGGCACCCTTGCCCCCGCCTCCTTGGCCGCCACCAGGCTGCCGAGCAGATAGTCGATACCGTCGACCCGGCCCACGACGCCGCGCCCGGCCAGGCTCCGCGCCGCCTCGACCGCGGGAAGCGTCAGCCCCCGCCCAGCCGCCGCTTGGCGCAGCGCCAGGCCGAGCGGATGGTCGTTGGCCGATTGCAGGGCCGCCGCCAGCGCCAGGGCCTTGTCCTCGGAAAGATCCGGCGCCAGCACTTCGGTGGCGACCAGGCGGGGCTTGCCCTCGGTCAGCGTGCCGGTCTTGTCGAACACCACGAGATCGATCGTGCGCGCCGCCTCCAGCGCCGCCGGATCGCGGATCAGGATGCCGTTCCGCGCGGCGAGCCCGGTGCCCACCATGATCGCCGCCGGCGTCGCCAGGCCGAGGGCGCAGGGGCAGGCGATCACCAGCACGGCGACGCCATGGATGATCGCCGTCTCGGCATCCGCCCCGGCGATGCCCCAGCCCAGCATGGTAGCGGCGGCGATGGCGATCACCACCGGCACGAAGACCGCGGCGATACGGTCGACCAGGCGCTGGATCGGCGGCTTGGAGCCCTGGGCTTCCGCCACCATGCGCATCACCGTGCCGAGAAAGGCGCGGTGCCCGGTCGCGGTGACCCGGACCAGCAGCCGGCCCTCGCCGTTGACGGCCCCGCCCACCACGGCGTCGCCCGGTGCCTTGGCCACCGGCAGGCTCTCGCCGGTCAGCAAAGCTTCGTCGACCGCGGACAAGCCTTCCTCGATCACGCCGTCGGCCGCGATGCGCGCCCCGGCACGGACCAGGATGCGGTCGCCGTCGGCGAGCGAGGCGACCGGCACTTCGACTTCCTGGCCGTCCTCGATCCGGATCGCCTTGTCGGGCCGGAGCGCCGCCAGGGCGCGCAGCGCCGAGCCGGTCTCCCGCTTCGCCCGCGCTTCCAGATATTTGCCGAGCAGGACCAGGGCGATCACCGCCGCCGAGGCTTCGAAATAGAGGTGATGGGCGCCCCGGACCGCAAGCAGATAGACACTGAGGCCATAGGCCGCCGAGGTGCCGAGCGCCACCAGGAGGTCCATATTGCCGGCCCCGGCCCTGAGCGCCTTGTAGCCATGCAGGTAGAAGCGCCAGCCGAAGACGAATTGCACCATGGTGCCGAGGCCGAGCTGGGTCCAGCCCGAGAGCATCCAGTGCTGCCCCAGAAGGTCGCCCACCATGGGTACCAGCAGCGGCAGGGTGAGCAGCAGGGCCAGCACCACTTCGGCACCGTGGGGTGCCGATGCGCCGACCTGGCGCCCGGGATCGAATTCGTCGGCCGCGAGATGGGCTTCGTAGCCGCTCGCCTCGACCGCTTCGATCAGGGCGGCGAGCGGCGCCTTGCCGTCGACCCGCGCGGTTTCCGTCGCCAGGTTGACCGAGGCCGCGGAAACCCCGGGCACCGAAGCCAGTGCCTTTTCGACCCGCGCCACGCAGGAGGCGCAGGTCATACCGTCGATCTGCAAGGTGGTCATCGCATATCCATTCGCTGTCTGGGGTTCAGCGAACACCTTCCCAACGTGGGAAGGTCAAGCATGAATTTCCACCTTGACCTTACCACGGTGGCAAGCCCCATCTTGTGGCGGTGAGAACAGGAGTGCGTGAAATGCAAGTTCTGGAAGTCACCGGCATGACCTGCGGCGGTTGTGCCAAATCGGTCGAGAAGGCCGTGGCCAAAGTGGCGCCCGATGCCGCCCCCAAGGTCGATCTCGACGCAGGCAAGGTCAGCTTCGCCGACGGCGTCGACCCCAAGGCGGTGGCCCAGGCGATCGAACGCGCCGGCTTCGGCGTCAAGGCCGCCTGATCCCCCGCATGCCCGACGACCACGCGCCGGACGATCATCCGCCCCTGCAGCGCCGCCCGGCGCTGCGGCGCGACGGTGCCGTGGCCTTGGCGGTGGTCGACGTGCTGGCGGCCGAAGTGCCCGTCGCCCTGGTCTATAACGGCATCTCCCACGCCGTGATGATGGCGACGCCGCAGGACCTTGAGGATTTCGCCCTCGGTTTCTCGCTCGCCGAAGGCATCGTCGGGCGTGCGAGCGAGATCCGCGAGATCGAACGCCAGGACCATGCCCGCGGCATCGAGATGCGGATGGAGATCCCGTCCGCCCGCTTCGCCGCCCTCAAGGACCGGCGGCGCAGCCTGGCCGGGCGCACCGGCTGCGGCCTCTGCGGCATCGAGAGCCTGGACCAGGCGATCCGCCCCCTCGCCCCGCTCGGCCCCGGTCCGGTCGTCGCGGCGGCGGCGATCGCCCGCGCCATGGCGGAACTGGCGGCCGGCCAGCAGTTGAACCGCGAGTCCCACGCCGTCCATGCCGCCGCTTTCGCCGATGCGGAGGGCCATGTCCTGCTGCTCCGCGAGGATGTCGGCCGCCACAATGCGGTCGACAAGGTGACCGGCGCTTTGGCCCGTGCCGGGCTCGACCCTGCGACCGGCATGCTCGCCGTGACCAGCCGCTGTTCCTACGAGATCGTGCAGAAGGCGGCCCAGGCCGGCATCGCCGTGATCGCCGCCGTCTCCGCCCCGACCGGCTTCGCCGCCGCCCTGGCGGAGGACGCCAACATCACCCTCGCCGCCTTCGCCCGCGGCAGCCGCTGCACGATCTTCGCCCATCCCGAGCGGATCGCGGCATGACCCGGCTGATCGGTTTCGCGGGCTGGAGCGGTTCCGGCAAGACCACGCTGATCACCCAGGTGATCCCGGCCCTGATCGCGCGCGGCCGCTCGGTCTCGACCGTCAAACACGCGCATCACGATTTCGACATCGACAAGCCGGGCAAGGACAGCCACCAGCACCGAATGGCCGGGGCCAGCGAAGTCATGGTCGCCTCCGCCAACCGCTTCGCCCTCATGCATGAATATCGCGGTGCCCCGGAATTGGACTTGGCCGCCCTGCTCGCCCGCATGGCGCCGGTCGACGTCGTGGTGGTCGAAGGCTTCAAGCGCGATCCGATCCCCAAGATCGAGGTGCATCGGCCCGAGGTCGGCAAGCCCCTGCTCCACCCGGACGATCCCCATATCGTCGCGGTGGCGAGCCCGGCGCCGCTGCCCGGCGTGGCCCTGCCCTTCCTGCCGCTCGACGATGCCGGCGCGGTGGCCGATTTCCTGATCGCGCAGGGCCTGGCGTGAGCAAGCCCCTGCTGACCCTGCCCCTGCTGACCCTGGCGGAGGCGCAAGCCCTGATCGCCCGTCACATCGCCCCCTGTCCGGGGAGCGAGAGCCTGCCCGTCATCGAGGCCGTGGGCCGCGTGCTGGCGAGTGACGTGAGCGCGACCCGCCTGCTGCCCGCGGCCGACAACAGCGCGGTCGACGGCTACGCGCTCCGTACCGCCGATGCCGGCCCCCGCCGGGTGATCGGACGGGCAGCCGCCGGTGCGCCCTTCGCCGGCTGCCTCGGCCCGGGCGAAGCGGTGCGGATTTTCACCGGCGCCCTGTTGCCGGCCGGCGCCGATGCCGTCGCCATGCAGGAATGCGCCGATGTGGCGGAAGGAATGCTCCGGCTCGCGGCCGAGCCCCGGCCCGGCGCCAACATCCGCCGGGCCGGCGAAGTGCTGAAGCCGGGCGAACGGGTGCTGGCCGCCGGCCTTCGCCTCTCGCCGCTCCACCTCGGCCTGCTCGCCGATCTCGGCGCGGCCGACGTCCTGGTGCGGTGCCGACCCCGGGTCGCCCTGATCTCCTCCGGTGACGAACTGGTGCCGGCCGGAACCCCGACCGAGGATCATCAGGTGGTGGACAGCAACCGGCCCATGCTGCGCGAATGGCTGCGCGGCGCCGGCTGCCGGGTGACCGACTGGCCGATCCTGCCCGACCGCCGCGCCGTGATCGCCGAAGCCCTCCACGAGGCCGCCGCCAGCCATGATCTCGTGGTCACCACCGCCGGCATGTCGGTCGGCGACGAGGACCATGTGCCCGCCGTGTTGAAGGACTCGGGCGGCATGATCTTCCACCGCCTGGCGATCAAGCCGGGGCGGCCGGTCGGCCTCGGCCGCATCGGGCAGACGCCCGTGCTGGGCCTGCCGGGCAACCCCGGTGCCGCCGCCGTGGTCTTCACCGTGCTCGGCCGCGGGCTCGTCCGCCGCCTGGCCGGCGAGACGCCGGACGGAGTGCAGCGGCTCCGCCTGCCCGCCGGCTTCGCCTTCGAGAAAGCGGCAGGCGACCGGATCTATCTGCCCGGCCGCCTCACCGCCGAGGGACGGATCGAACGGCTGACCGCCGCCATGGCCGGCAACCTGGCCTGGAGCGGGCAGGCCACCGGCCTGATCGAAATGCCCGAGCCCGCGGCGGCGATCGTGCCGGGCGACCCGGTCGCCTTCATCCCCTTTCCGGGCACGCTGCCGTGAGCGATCCGCGCCCCCTCGGCCTGATCCTGGCGGGCGGGCGGGCGCGGCGGCTCGGCGGCGGCGACAAGACCCTGCTGCCGCTCGGCGGCCGGCCGCTGCTCGGCCATGTGATCGAGCGGCTGGCGCCCCAATGCGCGGAACTCCTCCTCAACGCCAATGGCGATCCCGCGCGTTTCGCCGGCTTCGGCCTCGCCGTCGTTCCCGACCCGGTAGCGGGCCAGCCCGGGCCGCTGGCGGGCGTTCTGGCCGGCCTGCGCCGCGCCGGGAGCCGCCGCCTGCTCACCGTGCCGGGCGATGCGCCCTTCCTGCCGGCCGATCTGGCGCAGCGCCTCGCCGCGGCGGGCGGGCGGATCGCCGTCGCCGCCTCGGGCGGGCGGGTCCATTGGGCGACCGCGCTGTGGGACCCGACGCTGGCCGCCCCGCTCGAGCGGGCGCTGGTCGACGAGGGCATCCGCCGGGTCGAGGATTTCGTGCGCCGTTTCGACCTCGCGCTGGTGGACTTCGGCACGGAAGGGCGCGATCCGTTCTTCAACGTGAACCGGCCGGAAGACCTGGCCGCCGCCGAAGCCCTGCTGCCATGATCACCAAGCTCGAATTCCTGCTGGCGCTCGCCCGCGAACGGCATTTCGGCCGCGCCGCCGAAGCCTGCCATGTCACCCAGCCGACCCTCTCGGCCGGGATCAAGCAGCTGGAGGCGGAACTCGGCGTGCTCCTGGTCCAGCGCAGCTCGCGCTTCCAGGGCCTGACGCCGGAGGGCGAGAAAGTACTGGAATGGGCCCGCCGCCTGGTCGGCGACGCCAGGGGCCTCCGCCAGGACATCGAGGCGATGCGCCGGGGCCTGGCCGGCCACCTGAAGATCGCGGCGATCCCGACCGCCCTCGCCATGGTGCCGCAGCTGACCACACCGTTTCGCGCGCGCTATCCGAAGGTGCATTTCACCGTCCTCTCGCGCACCTCGATCGAAGTCCTCGGCCTCCTGGAGAATCTGGAGATCGATGCCGGCATCACCTATCTCGACAACGAGCCGCTGGGCCGCGTCACCACCGTGCCGCTCTACCGCGAGCGCTATCGCCTGCTCACCGCGGCGAGCGCGCCGCTGGGCGACCGCGCCCGCGTCACCTGGGCCGAAGTCGGCCAGCTCCCGCTCTGCCTGCTGACGCCCGACATGCAGAACCGGCGCATCATCGACCAATTGCTGCGCGAGGCCGGCACCAGCCCCTCGCCCACCCTCGAATCCAATTCGATGATCGTGCTCTTCGCCCATGTCCGGACCGCGAAATGGGCCAGCGTGATGCCCGCCAAACTGGCCGGTGCCCTGGGCCTGCCCGACAACGTCCGCTCGATCCCCATCGTCGAGCCCGACGCCGCCCACACGATCGGCCTGGTCGTGCCCCACCGCGACCCCATGACCCCCCTGACCACCGCCCTGGTCGCCCAAGCCGAAGCTGTCGCCCCCGCCATCGCCGAGGATGACTAGTTCGATAGAATTGTTCTATTGCACCATAGAATTCACCCCCTTGATCACGATCGATAATGGCCGGACGTTGGGGGAAACTGCGAGAAGGGATTGTCGCGCCGATGTCGCATGAAATGGCCGAGCGGGAGCGCTTGCGCGAGGTGATCGCGCGTTTTGCCGGGGTGGAGGGAGCGACCCTGCCGGTCCTCCATGCGATCCAGGCGGAATTCGGCCATGTGCCGGCGGCGGCGGTGTCGCTGATCGCCGAGGCGGAGAATCGCTCGCGGGCGGAGATTCACGGCGTCGTCAGCTTCTATCACGATTTCCGGGAACAGCCGGCGGGCCAGCACGTCGTGAAACTGTGCCGGGCCGAAGCCTGCCAATCGATGGGCGGCGAGGCGGTGGCGGAGCATGTATGCCGCCGGCTCGGCCTCTCCTTCGGCGAGACGGCGGCGGATGGTTCGGTCACGCTGGAACCCGTGTTCTGCCTCGGCCTCTGCTCGACCGCACCGGCCGCCATGGTGGACGACCGCCTGGTCGGCCGCCTGACCCCGGCCAAGGCCGAGCGCCTGGTGGCGGAGTTGCTGCCGTGAGCGCCCTCAACGTCCCCCTGACCATTTACGTACCCCAGGATGCCGCGGCGCTGGCCGTGGGCGCCGATGCCGTCGCCGATGCGATCCGGATCGAGGCGGGCAAGCGCGGCCTGCATCTCCGCCTGATCCGCAACGGCTCGCGGGGCTTGCATTGGCTGGAACCCCTGGTCGAGGTGGCGACGCCGGCAGGCCGCGTCGGCTACGGCCCGGTCGAGCCCGAAGATGTGGCGCGCCTCTTCGCCGAAGGCTTGGCCGAGGGCCACGGCGGCCTCGGCCTGGTCGAAGAGATTCCCTTCCTGAAGCGCCAGACCCGCTTCACCTTCGCCCGCTGCGGCGTGATCGCCCCCCTCTCGCTCGACGATTATGCCGCGACGGACGGCTGGAAGGGCCTGGCCCGGGCGATCTCCCTTGCCCCCGCCGAGATCGTCGCGGAAGTGACCAAATCGGGCCTGCGCGGCCGGGGCGGCGCCGGCTTCCCGACCGGCATCAAGTGGAAGACCGTGCTGGACGCCCCCGGGACCCAGAAATATGTCGTCGCCAATGCGGACGAGGGCGACAGCGGCACTTTCGCCGACCGCATGCTGATGGAGGGCGATCCCTTCCACCTGATCGAGGGCATGGCCATTGCCGGAATCGCCGTCGGCGCCACCAAGGGTTACATCTACACCCGCTCCGAATACCCCCATGCCATTGCGATCATGAATTCGGCGATCGCCATGGCGCGCGATGCCGGCTTCCTGGGCGGCAACGTCATGGGTTCCGGCCGGCGCTTCGAGCTCGAACTCCGGGTCGGCGCCGGGGCCTATGTCTGCGGCGAGGAGACGGCTCTGCTCGAGAGTATCGAGGGCAAGCGCGGCCAGGTCCGGGCCAAGCCGCCCCTGCCGGCGCATGAGGGCTTGTTCGGCAAGCCCACGGTGATCAACAACATCCTCTCCCTCGCCTCGGTGCCCTTCATCCTGCACAAGGGTGCGCAGGCCTATGCCGACCTCGGTTTCGGCCGGTCGCGCGGCACCATGCCGATCCAGCTCGCCGGCAATCTGAAGCAGGGCGGGCTGTTCGAGGTCGGCTTCGGCATCACGCTCGGCGAATTGGTGAACGAAGTCGGCGGCGGCACCGCGAGCGGCCGGCCCATCAAGGCGGTGCAGGTGGGCGGGCCGCTCGGCGCTTATTTCCCGCCCGCGCTGTTCGACACGCCCTTCGACTATGAGGCCTTTGCCAAGGCGGGCGGGCTGATCGGCCACGGCGGCGTGGTGGTGTTCGACGACACCGCGGACATGCTGAAACAGGCACGTTTCGCCCTGGAATTCTGCGCCATCGAATCCTGCGGCAAATGCACCCCCTGCCGGATCGGCTCGACCCGGGGGGTGGAGACGGTCGACAAGATCGCCGCGGGCCGCGACGTGACCGCTAACCTCTCGCTGCTCGAAGACCTGTGCGAGACGATGAAATTCGGCTCCCTCTGCGCCCTCGGCGGTTTCACGCCCTATCCCGTGCTCTCCGCCCTGCAGCATTTCCCCGACGATTTCGCGCGCGGCCCCATGCCCGCCGCGGCCGAATAGGAGTGGCCCCATGTCCCTCGTCCCCGAGACCGACTATGGCACCCCTGCCGTTACCGCCGACAAGGTGGTGAATCTCACCATCGACGGCCGGAACGTCACGGTTCCCGCCGGCACCTCGATCATGCGCGCCGCCATGGAGATGGGGACGCAGATCCCCAAGCTCTGCGCCACCGACAGCGTGAAGGCTTTCGGCTCCTGCCGGCTCTGCCTGGTGGAGATCGAGGGCCGGGCGGGCACGCCCGCCTCCTGCACCACGCCCGTCGCCGAAGGCATGGCGGTGCAGACCCAGACGGAACGCCTGAAGCGCCTGCGCAAGGGCGTGATGGAACTCTATATCTCCGACCACCCGCTGGACTGCCTGACCTGCGGCGCCAATGGCGACTGCGAATTGCAGGACATGGCCGGCGCCGTGGGGCTTCGCGATGTCCGCTACGGCTATGCGGGCGAGAACCACACCCATTCCGAGAAGGACCAGTCGAACCCCTATTTCGACTATGATCCGTCGAAATGCATCGTCTGTTCGCGCTGTGTCCGCGCCTGCGAGGAAGTGCAGGGCACCTTCGCCCTGACCATCGAGGGCCGCGGCTTCGACAGCCGGGTTTCGCCCGGCGCGCATGAGACGTTCCTGACCTCCGAATGCGTTTCCTGCGGCGCCTGCGTGCAGGCCTGCCCGACCGCGACGCTGATCGAGAAATCGGTCGTCGAGATCGGCCAGCCGGAACATTCGGTGGTCACCACCTGCGCCTATTGCGGCGTCGGCTGTTCCTTCAAGGCCGAGATGCGGGGCGAGGAACTGGTGCGCATGGTGCCCTGGAAGGACGGCAAGGCGAACCGCGGCCATTCCTGCGTGAAGGGCCGTTTCGCCTGGGGTTACGCCACCCACCGCGACCGCATCACGAAGCCGATGGTGCGCGCCAGGATCACCGATCCCTGGCGCGAAGTGAGCTGGGACGAAGCCTTCGCCCATGTCGCCAGCGAATTCCGCCGCCTCCAGGCAACTTACGGCGTTGCCTCGGTCGGCGGCATCACCTCGTCGCGCTGCACCAACGAGGAAACCTATCTGGTTCAGAAGCTGATCCGCGCCGGCTTCGGCAACAATAATGTCGATACCTGTGCCCGGGTCTGCCATTCGCCCACCGGCTACGGCCTGAAGACCGCCTTCGGCACCTCGGCGGGCACGCAGGATTTCGATTCGGTCGAAGAGTCCGACGTCGTCCTGGTGATCGGCGCCAATCCGACCGACGGCCACCCGGTCTTCGCCTCGCGCCTCAAGAAGCGGCTCCGCCAGGGCGCCAAGCTGATCGTGATCGATCCGCGCCGGATCGACCTCGTCCGCAGCCCCCATGTCGAGGCGTCCTATCACCTGCCCCTCCGCCCCGGCACCAATGTCGCCGTGGTCACGGCGCTCGCCCATGTCGTCGTCACCGAGGGCTTGGTGAACGAGGATTTCGTGCGCGCCACCTGCGATTGGGACGAGTTCCAGGACTGGGCCGCCTTCGTCGCCGATCCGCGCCATGCGCCGGAAGCGGTCGAGAAGATCTCAGGCGTGCCGGCGGAGGCGATCCGCGGCGCCGCGAGGCTCTATGCCACCGGCGGCAATGGTGCCATCTATTACGGCCTCGGCGTCACCGAGCACAGCCAGGGCACCACCACGGTGATCGCCATCGCCAATCTGGCCATGGCGACCGGCAACATCGGCCGGCGCGGCGTCGGCGTCAATCCGCTGCGCGGGCAGAACAATGTCCAGGGTTCCTGCGACATGGGTTCCTTCCCGCACGAGTTGCCGGGCTATCGCCACGTCTCGGAAGACGCCACGCGGGAGATTTTCGAGAAACTCTGGGGCGTCACCCTGTCGGACGAGCCAGGCCTCCGCATTCCCAACATGTTCGATGCGGCGCTGGAGGGCAGTTTCAAGGGCCTCTATGTCCAGGGCGAGGACATCGTACAGTCCGACCCCGACACGAAACACGTCACCTCGGGCCTTTCGGCCATGGAATGCGTGGTGGTGCAGGACCTGTTCCTGAACGAGACCGCCAATTACGCCCATGTCTTCCTGCCGGGTTCGACCTTCCTCGAGAAGGACGGCACCTTCACCAATGCCGAACGCCGCATCAACCGCGTGCGCAAGGTGATGACGCCGAAGAACGGCCTGGCCGATTGGGAAGTGACGCAGAAGCTGGCCCAGGCGATGGGCATGGCGATGAATTACGGCCACCCGTCCGAGATCATGGACGAGATCGCGGCGACCACGCCGAGCTTCGCCGGGGTTTCCTACGCCCGGCTCGACGAGATGGGTTCGGTGCAATGGCCGTGCAACGAGAAGGCGCCGGAAGGCACGCCGATCATGCATATCGGCGGCTTCGTGCGCGGCAAGGGCAAATTCGTCATCACCGAATATGTGCCGACGGACGAGAAGACCGGCCCGCGCTTCCCCCTGCTGCTGACCACCGGCCGCATCCTGTCGCAATATAACGTGGGCGCGCAGACGCGGCGCACCGCCAATACCGTGTGGCACCCGGAAGATCTCCTCGAGATCCATCCCTATGACGCCGAGAACCGCGGCATCAAGGACGGCGATTTCGTGAAGCTGCAGAGCCGCTCGGGCGAGACCGCATTGCGCGCGCAGATCACCACCCGTGTGGCCCCCGGCGTCGTCTACACGACCTTCCACCACCCGATGACCCAGGCCAATGTGATCACCACCGACTATTCGGACTGGGCCACCAATTGCCCCGAGTACAAGGTGACGGCGGTCCAGGTCTCGCCCTCCAACGGGCCGAGCGACTGGCAGGAACGCTACCGCGAACACAGCGAGAAGAGCCGGCGCATCGTCGCCGCGGACCAGGCGGCGGAGTGACGATGGACGCCCAGAAGCTGGTCCGCATGGCCAATCAGATCGCCGCCTTCTTCAAGGCCCAGGGTGCCGCCTCGGCGCCTGCCGAGATCGCCGATCACCTGGTGAAATTCTGGGACCCGAGGATGCGCTCGCAGATCC